>NZ_JBHXTL010000147.1:0-21763 GCF_042677365.1 Kitasatospora sp. NPDC127116 | reverse complement strand
CCGGTCCGTACGCCGGTCCGTACACCGGGCCGGACGCGGGGCCACCGGCGGACGGCGCGGTGACGGGCGCGGCCGGCGCACTCACCGAGTCCGTCCGCACGGTCACCGGCCCACCTCCGCCAACACCACCCGCACCGCCACCGCCACCGCCGTGCGCGGAGGCCGCGGGCGCCTGGAGCGGGTAGTCCCCGTCCGCCCGGACCGCCGGCCCGCCGCCCTGCCGGACCGGCGCGACCGCGGACGGCGCGGACGGCGCCGACGCCGCCGGTGGCGACCAGTCACCGCCCCCGCTCCCCGTCGCCCGGTGCTGCCCCGGCGGGCCGCCGGCGGCGGCGTACCCGCCCCCGGCCCCGCCCGCCGACGCCCCCGCCGACGCCCCGGCCGTCGCGTTCGCCGCGACCGCCACGTCCGGCCCACCGACGACCGCCCCCGGATCCGCCACCGCGACCGAGGCCACCGTCACCACGCCCGGCGTCCTCGGGTCCGCCGGCCCGCCGGGCGTCCCACCCGCGCCCGGCCCCCCGGCGCCCGGCCCATCCGGTCCCCCCGGTCCCTCCGGCCCGCCCGCCCCCGGCGTCAGCCCGGCGAGCGGCACCCCGCGGACCGCCTTGCCGTTCTCGTCGGTGAGCACCGGCTGCCCGTGCTCGTCGAGCCGGACGGCGAGGTCCGCCACCCCGACCACCGGCTTGCCGTCCGGCCCGGGGACGACCAGCAGCCCGGTGGCGTCGGCCACCGGTGTGCCGTCGGCGCGGAGGATGACCGGCTGCCCGTCCTGGCCGAGGACGGGCGTGCCGTGCTCGTCCACCTTGACCGTCAGCCCGGGCACGCCGACCAGCGGCTTGCCGTCCTTCCCGGCGAGCAGGACCAGCCCGGAGCCGTCCGCGCCGAGCACGCCCGGTTCGCCGAGGGCGGCGGGCAGCCCGGCGGCGAGCGGGTCGAACGCGCCGCCGCGGTACGAGGCGGCGGTGATCCCCGTCCCCTGCGCGGTGCCGAGCTTCAGCAGGGCGACGGCGGCCGGTTCCTTGAGCACGCCGGACAGGGCGTCCTTCATGGCGCGGCCGAGTTCGGCGAGCAGTCCGCCGATCTTCAGCCCGGCGGCCTCGACGGCGACGGCCGCCACGCCCGCCGCGACCTGCTCGGTGGCGGTGTTCCTCAGCTTGGACGCGAAGCCGCCGACGGCCTTCTCCAGTCCGCCGACCACCCCGCTCCGCGCCGGGTCGCCGCCTGCCGTCGCGGCGACCTCGGCGACCTCGGCGGCCGTCTGCTTGGCCTTGGCCGCCTGCTCCTCGGCGTGCCGGAGTTCGGCGGCGAGCTGCTGCAGGGTCGCGACGATCTCGGCCTTGCAGGTGTCCACGGCGCGCGCGGCGGTGTCGAAGGCCCCGGCGACCAGCCCGACCGCGCTGTGCGCGTCGTCCAGGTGGCCCTTGTTGCCGGCGCTGAAGCTCTGCCAGTACGTGCCGAAGGCCTCGACCGCGTGGCCGGAGTTGTCGGCGGTGACCCGCCGGACGGACTCGCCGCAGCGGCGGGTGAGCCGGTCGGCTTCCTTGCCGAACTCGCGCCAGACCCCGGCGGCCCTGCGCAGGCCCTCCTCGTCGGCCTGCGGCCACTGCTGGCCGGTCCGGGCCAGCACCGGGACCAGTTCCTCGGGCAGTTTCCGGGACACGCGCTTCCCCCTTCGAGCCGGGTCCGTCAGACCGACATGTCCTTGGGGACGGCGGGAGCCGCCCCCGGGGTTGCCCCCGGCGCCGTGGAGTGCACCGCGGGCGCCACCGGCGAGGCCCCCGGCACCCCTGGGACCGCCGCCGGCCCCGGCACCGCCGCGCCTGCCGCCGCTCCCGGCACCACCGAACCTGCCGCCGCCGGCACCGCCGTCGCCCCGAACCCGCTCGCCGCCGAGCTGTCCGCGTCGGCCGTCCGCGCGGCCATGGTGTGCAGCCCGGCCCCGACCCCGGTCACCCTCCCGGCCAACCCGCGCAGCCCGCCGACGAGTTCACCGCGCGCCTGCCCGTACACGGCGGCGAAGCCGCTGCCCGGCCGGTCCGTCCCCCAGGGCGCGCCGAGCGCGGCGAGGCCCTGTTCCAGGGCGGTGACGGCTTTCGCCAGCTCGCCGCCGAGCTTCTCGAACTCCCGCCCCTCGCCGTGCAGTTCCCACGGCTTGAGGACGAACTCCCCGCCCGCGCGGCCGGACGCCCCGGTGCTGCCGCCTGCCATCCCCGTACCTCCCCGTCACGGGCCGGTGGCGGCCCGGTAGCGGTCCGTGGCGGACCGGCCGCCATCGTAGGCCCGCCTCCGGACCCGCCCGCAGGGCCCGCCGGACCTCTTCACCCCGCCTTCACGCCGTTCGGCCCCGCCGCTCAGGCCCCGCTTCGGCCCCGCTTCGGGCCCGCTTCGGGCCCCGCCACCGGTCCCGCCACCGCGCTCCCGCCGCCGAAAGCTCTACCCTTGCCGGGTGGCACCAGCAGAAACGTCCAAGAAGAAGTCCAAGGCGAAGCCCGAGGCCGCCCCCGCCCCCGTCGATCTCGCGATGCCGACCCTGCGGCGCGAGATCCCTCGCGACGAGGTCCCGCTCGACTTCCCCCGCGCCTGGGTCGAGTTCGCCGACCCCGCCGACGAGGAGCAGGTCTTCCGCTGCGACCTCACCTGGCTGACCTCCCGCTGGTCCTGCGTCTTCGGCCAGGGCTGCCACGGCATCCGCGAGGGCCGCGGCGAGTCGGACGGCTGCTGCACGCTCGGCGCGCACTACTCGGACGAGGACGACGAGAAGCGCGTCCTGGGGCACGCGGCCCGGCTGACCCCCGAGCTGTGGGAGAACTTCGCCGAGGGCACCGACGCCGAGGGCCGGATCACGTCCGACGGCGGCATCACCATGCTGGACGAGGACGGCGACCGCCAGACCCGCCGGGTCGGCGGCGCCTGCATCTTCGTGAACAGCCCGGACTTCGCGGGCGGGGCCGGCTGCGCGCTGCACGCGCTCGCGCTCAAGGAGGGCCGCGAGCCGCTGGAGACCAAGCCGGACGTCTGCTGGCAGCTGCCGGTCCGCCGCACCTACGACTGGATCGACCGCCCCGACGACACCCGCTACCTCCAGGTCACGATCGGCGAGTACGACCGCCGCGGCTGGGGCCCGGGCGGCCACGACCTGCACTGGTGGTGCACCGGTGCCCCGGCGGCGCACCAGGGCGCGGAGGCGGTGTACGTCAGCTACCGCCCCGAGCTCACCGAGCTGATGGGACGGAAGGGGTACGAGGTGCTGGCCCGGCTGTGCGAGGAGCGGATCGCCACCAAGGGCGACCGCAAGGTGGCCCCGCACCCGGCGGACCCGGTCAGGAAGTCCAAGAAGGACCGACCGGCGAAGGACTGACCGGCCCCACCCGCCGGCACCGGCCCACCGGTCGGCACCACCCCCGCCCGCCGGCCCCGGCCCACCCGCCGGCACCGCCCTACTTGTCGATGTCGCCGACCACGAAGAACATCGACCCCAGGATCGCCACCATGTCCGCGACCAGCGTCCCCGGCAGCAGCTCGGTCAGCACCTGGACGTTGTTGAAGGACGCCGAGCGCAGCTTGAGCCGCCACGGCGTCTTGTCGCCGCGCGAGACCAGGTAGTAGCCGTTGATCCCGAGCGGGTTCTCGGTCCACGCGTAGGTGCTGCCCTCGGGCGCCTTGAGCACCTTGGGCAGCCGCTGGTTGACCGGGCCGGGCGGCAGCGTGGCGAGCTTGTCGAGGCAGGCGTCGGCGAGGTCCAGCGAGTTGAGGGTCTGCTCCAGCAGGCACTCGAAGCGGGCCAGGCAGTCGCCCTCCTCGCGGGTGACCACGGTGAGCACCTGGCGCAGTTCCTCGGAGCCGTACGCGAGGTACGGCTCGTCGCGGCGCAGGTCGAGGTCGAGGCCGCTGGCCCGGGCGATCGGGCCGCTGACGCCGTACGCCTCGGCCTGCGCCCGGGTGAGGATGCCGACGCCGGCGGTGCGGGCGCGGAAGATCTCGTTGCCGAGGACGAGGTCCTCGAAGACCGGCAGCTGCGAGCGCACGGTGGCGACGGCGGTGCGGACCCGGCCGAGCCAGCCGGCCGGCAGGTCCTCCTTGAGGCCGCCGACCCGGTTGAACATGTAGTGCATCCGGCCGCCGGAGGCCTCCTCCAGCACGTGCTGGAGGTCTTCGCGGCCGTTGAAGGCGTGGAAGACCGGGGTGATCCCGCCGAGCTCCAGCGGGTACGAGCCGAGGAACATCAGGTGGTTGAGCACCCGGTTGAGCTCGGCGAGCAGGGTGCGGATCCACACCGCCCGCTCGGGGACCTCCATGCCGAGCATCCGCTCGACGGCCATGACGACGCCGAGCTCGTTGGAGAAGGCGGAGAGCCAGTCGTGCCGGTTGGCCAGCATGATGATCTGCCGGTAGTCCCGGGCCTCGAACAGCTTCTCGGCGCCCCGGTGCATGTAGCCGATCACCGGCTCGGCGCTCACGATGCGCTCGCCGTCAAGCAGCATCCGAAGCCGCAGCACGCCGTGGGTGGCCGGGTGCTGCGGGCCGATGTTGAGCACCATGTCGGTGGTGCCCGCCGCGCCGGTGAAGTTCTCGGCTCCCGCCCCGATGCCGACCGTGGTCTCCCTCATGCCCCCAGAGTCTGCCATCCCGGCAGGGGCGCCAGGCTCGCAGGTTCCGACATCCGGACGGCCTGCACCAGCCACCCGAACCCGCCCAGCCCGCCCGGGTCGGTCAGTTCGGCCCCCTCCCCCGCCCCGCTCAGCGCCCGCAGGTAGCCGGCCGGGTCGCTGGTGGCCAGCGCGAGCGCCGGGCGCCCGCCGCTCACGCCGAGCGCGCGCAGGGCCTCCCGCTGCGTTGTCCACAGGCTGTGGAGAGCGGGCGCGGCGACGGCGTCCAGCGCGACGTGCGCGGTGACGTCGCAGGAGCCGTCCGGCACCGGGGCCACCTCCCGGCCGTCGCGGAAGCCGGCGTACGTGCCGAACGGCGGCCGCCGCCCGGCGGTGTGCCCGTAGTCGACGGCGACGGCCAGGCCGCGCTCCAGCCCGGCCACGGCCCGCGCCCAGGCGGCGTCCCGGGGGCCGCCGAACTCCACCACCTCGCCGGGCTCCGCGACCGGCCACCAGCGGGCGGCCCAGGCCGCGTCGGCCTCCGACACCGGCTCGCCGAGCCGCTGCTCCCCGGTCGCGGTGTCCACCTCGACGTAGCGCAGCACCCCGTCCTCGTCGACCTCACCGGCGTCCAGCGGGACGTTGTCCAGCCACTCGTTGGCGAACAGCAGCCCGGTCACCCCGCGCGGCGGCTCGTCCGTCCACAGGGCTGTGGACGGCAGTCCGGCCGGGCGGTCGGCGATCTCCACGCCGTACGGGCGCAGCCGCGCCAGCACCTGCGCGGGCAGCTCGGCCAGGACGCCGGTGAGCAGTTCGCCCCGCCCGGCCCCCAGGTCGACCAGGGCCAGCTCCTCCGGACGACCGAGGGCCGCGTCAACCTCCAGCAGCAGCCGGGCCACCGCACGGGCGAACCTCGGCGAGGCGTGCACGGAGGTGCGGAAGTGCCCGGCGGGGCCCTCCGGCCTGCGGTAGAAGCCCCGCCCGGGGTCGTACAGGGCTTGTTCCATGGCGGGCGCCCACCGCATCCAAGTCATGGGGTGGGACGCTACCCGGCGCCGGACCGCCCCTCCCCATCGGATCAGGTGCTTCTCCGACCTACGGAGTAGGACGGATCGCCCTACCGGCGGACCTGGGCACGCCGGGCGACTGCCTACGCTGGACACGTGCATCGACTCAACGCCTGGCTCCGCCGTCACCCCATGGTGGTCGACGCCGCCTGGGCGTCGATGGTGCTGTTCTTCGGCCTGCTGCCGAACGACGCCTCCCTCGACGAGGGCTGGCGCTCCGACGCCTCGATCCTGGTCGCGGTGCTGCTGCCGCTGCTGATGGTCTTCCGGCGGCGCTACCCCGACCTCACGGTGGCCGCCGCCGCGGGCATCGGTGTCGGCCAGGTGGTCGCGAACGTGTCGCCGGGCGGCTCCTCGATCGCCTACCTGGTCTTCGCCTACACCGGCGCCGCCTTCGGCCAGAAGTGGACCTCCCGGCTGGCCCTGGTGGCCGGCCTGGCCGCCGGGCCGCTGGTGTTCTGGCAGATGAAGCCGGTGAAGACGGTCTTCGACCGGGCGGGCGACGCGCACACCCGCCCGTACACCTTCGGCGAGGCGGCGCTGATCACGCTGCTGATGAGCACGCCGTTCATCCTCTGCTGGGCCTGGGGCCGGCTGACCAGGGTGCGCCGCGCCTACCTGACCGAGCTGGAGGACCGCGCCGCCCGGCTGGAGCGCGAGCGGGACGCCCAGTCCAAGGTGGCGGTCGCCGCCGAGCGGGCCCGGATCGCCCGCGAGCTGCACGACGTGGTCGCGCACAACGTCTCGGTGATGATCGTCCAGGCCGACGGCGCCGCGTACGTCCTGGACAACTCCCCGCAGCAGGCGAAGGAGGCGCTCGGCACGATCGCCTCCACCGGCCGCCAGGCGCTGGTCGAGATGCGCCGCCTGCTGGGCGTGCTGCGCACCTCCGACACCAAGGCCGAGGAGTACGTGCCGCAGCCGGGCGTCGAGGAGCTGCCGGAGCTGCTGGAGCAGGTCCGCACGGCCGGACTCGACGTGGACTACGCCACCTCCGGGCAGCCGCGCGAGCTGCCGCGCGGTGTCGAGCTGACCGTCTACCGGATCGTCCAGGAGGCGCTCACCAACGTCCGCAAGCACGGCGGCCCCGACGTCCACGCCCGGGTCGCGGTCGACTTCGGCGAGCGCGAGCTGGCCGTCCTGGTGGAGGACGACGGGCGCGGCAGCACCGACGAGCAGCTGGTCGCCGGCGGCGTGGACGGTCTCGGCCACGGCCTGATCGGCATGCGCGAGCGCGTCGGCATGGTCAGCGGCAGCCTCGACGTGGGCCCCCGCCCCGGCGGCGGCTTCCGGATCCGCGCCGTCCTGCCGCTCAGGACGGCCCACTAGCCCCTCCGTCCGGCCCCAGCCCCCAGCCCCCAGCCCCCGTCCAGTCCTCAGCCCCCGTCCGCCGTCCATCCCCCCAAGGAGTCCCACCTTGACCATCCGCGTGATGCTCGTCGACGACCAGGAACTGCTGCGCACCGGCTTCCGGATGATCCTCCAGTCACAGGGCGACATCGAGATCGCCGCCGAGGCGGGCGACGGCGCGCAGGCCCTGGAGCAGCTGCGGCGCACCGAGGTGGACGTGATCCTGATGGACGTCCGCATGCCGCGGCTGGACGGCGTGCAGGCGACCCGCCGGATCTGCCTGGCCGAGGACGGCAGCCCGCTGCCGAACGCCCCGCACGTGCTCATCCTCACCACCTTCGACCTGGACGAGTACGCCTTCGCCGCGCTCAAGGCCGGCGCCAGCGGCTTCCTGCTCAAGGACGTCCCGCCGACCGAGCTGGTGGCCGCGATCCGCGCGGTGCACGGCGGGGACGCGGTGGTCGCCCCGACCACCACCCGCCGGATGATCGACCGCTTCGCCGAGGTGCTGCCCACTCCGCAGAGCGCGCCCGGCTCGGACGTCCTCGGCCCGCTGACCGAGCGCGAGCGGGAGGTGTTCCTGCTGGTCGCCCAGGGGCTGTCGAACGGCGAGATCGCGGCCCGGCTGGTGCTCTCCGAGGCGACCGTGAAGACCCATGTCGGCCGGATCCTGGCCAAGCTGGGCCTGCGCGACCGGGTCCAGGCCGTGGTGCTGGCGTACGAGGCCGGGCTGATCCGCGCCGGGGCCACCGACTGAGCCGCCGAGGCGTATCCGCTCCGGCGTTCGGGCGCGCCCGTAGACTGGGGCGGTACGTCCGGTACCCGTCGAGTGGACTGGAACGGTCATTCAGGACAAGGCAGGACAAGGGTGGACGTGAATCCGTCCGGCTTCGCCGACTCCGGCGAGTTCGCCCCGCTCGCCGACGGTCTCGGCGACCAGGTCTTCGGTGCTCCCGGCGACCCCGGCAACCGCCCGGCCCGGCTGGCCGTCGGCGTGGTCGGCACCGGCCGGGTCGGGCCCGCGCTGGGCGCGGCGCTGCAGCTCGCCGGGCACACCGTGGTCGCCGCCTCCGGGGTGTCCGCCACCTCCCGCCGCCGCGCCGAGGCACTGCTGCCGGGCGTGCGGATCGTCACCCCGCCGCAGGTGCTGGCCGCCGCCGACCTGGTGCTGCTGACCGTGCCGGACGACGCGCTGGCCGATCTGGTGACCGGGCTGGCGGCCACCGGCGCGGTCCGCCCCGGACAGCTGCTCGTGCACACCTCCGGCGCGCACGGCGTCGCCGTCCTGGAACCCGCCACCCGGGCCGGGGCGCTGCCGCTGGCCCTGCACCCGGCGATGACCTTCAGCGGCACCTCGGTGGACCTGGCCCGGCTGGCCGGCTGCCCGTTCGGCGTGACCGCCCCCGAGGAGCTGCGGCCGGTCGCCGAGGCGCTGGTGGTGGAGATGGGCGGCGAGCCCGAGTGGGTGCCCGAGGAGGTCCGCCCGCTCTACCACACCGCCCTCGCCCACGGTGCGAACCACCTGGTCACCCTGGTCGCGCAGGCGATGGACCTGCTGCGCACGGCCGGTGTCGCCGAGCCCGGCCGGATGCTCGGCCCGCTGCTCGGCGCCGCCCTGGACAACAGCCTGCGCTCCGGCGACGCGGCCCTCACCGGCCCGGTCGCCCGGGGCGACTCGGGCACCGTGCGGCGCCACCTGGCGCAGCTCAGTACGGTGTCCCCGGACATCCCGGCGGCCTACCGTGCGATGGCCCGCGCCACCGCGCAGCGGGCGCTCGCCAACGGAACGATCGACGAAACGTCGGCGGCGGCGCTGCTGGACGTACTGAACGAGGAGAAGCGCTAGATGGCACGCGGCAAGCAGTCGAACAAGCCCCAGCGGACGCCCAAGGTCCACCGGGCCGTCGTGACCCGCACCGTGGACGAATTCGAGGCCGCGTTCTGGCCGGACGAGCAGCCGGTGGACAACGCCGTCGTGATGACCATGGGCGCGCTGCACGAGGGCCACGCCGCGCTGATCCGGGCCGCCCGCAAGCAGGTCGGCCGGGACGGCCGGGTCGCGGTGACGGTCTTCGTCAACCCGCTGCAGTTCGGCGCCGGCGAGGACCTGGAGCGCTACCCGCGCAGCCTCGACGAGGACGTGCGGCTGGCCGAGGAGAACGGCGCCGACGTGGTCTTCGCGCCGTCCGTCGAGGAGGTCTACCCGAACGGCGAGCCGCAGGTGCGCATGGCGGCCGGCCCGATGGGCGAGCGCTACGAGGGCGCCACCCGGCCCGGCCACTTCGACGGCGTGCTGACCGTGGTCGCCAAGCTGCTGCACATCACCGACCCGGACTTCGCCTTCTTCGGCGAGAAGGACGCCCAGCAGCTGGCGATCATCCGGCGGATGGTCGCCGACCTGGACTTCGACGTGGAGATCGTCGGCGTGCCGACCGTCCGCGAGGAGGACGGCCTGGCGCGGTCCTCGCGCAACCGCTACCTCTCGGAGCAGGAGCGCGCGCAGGCGCTCGCCCTGTCCAAGGCCCTGTTCGCCGGCCGGGACGCCGCCGCGCAGGGCCCGAAGGCCGTCCGCGAGGCCGCCGCGGCCGCCCTGGACGGCGCCGAGGGCGTCACCCCGGACTACCTCGCCCTGATCGACCCGCACGACTTCTCGGAGGCGGCGGACGACTTCCAGGGCGAGGCGGTGCTGGCCGTCGCCGCGAAGGTGGGCGCCACCCGCCTGATCGACAACGTCCACGTCATCTGCCGCTGAACCACCGGCACCACCCCCCTTCCGGCATGCACTCACAGGAGGCGTGACCCGCAATGCTCCGCACCATGCTCAAGTCCAAGATCCACCGGGCCACCGTGACCCAGGCCGACCTGCACTACGTGGGATCCGTCACGGTGGACGAGGACCTGCTCGACGCCGCCGACCTGCTCCCCGGCGAGCTGGTCCACATCGTCGACATCAACAACGGCGCCCGGCTGGAGACGTACACGATCGCCGGCCCGCGCGGCTCCGGCGTGATCGGCATCAACGGCGCCGCCGCCCGTCTGGTCCACCCGGGCGACCTGGTCATCCTCATCGCCTACGGGCAGATGGACACCGCCGAGGCCAAGGGCTACGAGCCGAAGGTCGTCTTCGTGGACGAGCGGAACCGGATCACCGGCCTGGGCGGGGACCCGGCCGAAGCCCAGGAGGGCACCGGACTGCTGCGCGGCGACGCGGCGTACGGTGGCGGCAACGGCGCGGCCGACGCCGCCTCGCGCTGAAGGAGCCACCCACCGATGTCCACGCACCGCCTCACCGCCCCGGCCCCCGGCTGGACCGCCACCACCGACGTGGTCGTGGTCGGTTCCGGGGTCGCCGGCCTCACCGTCGCGCTCAACGTCCGCAAGGCCGGCCTGCGGGCCATGGTGGTCACCAAGGCCGTGCTGGACGAGGGCTCCACCCGCTGGGCCCAGGGCGGCGTCGCGGCCGCCCTGGGCGACGGGGACACCCCCGAACAGCACCTGGACGACACCCTGGTGGCCGGCGCCGGCGTCTGTGACGAGGAGGCCGTCCGCACCCTGGTCACCGAGGGCCCGGACGCCGTCCGCCGGCTGATCGCCACCGGCGCCCTGTTCGACCGGGGCGAGGACGGCGAGATCCTGCTGACCCGCGAGGGCGGCCACCACCGCCGCCGGATCGTCCACGCGGGCGGGGACGCGACCGGCGCCGAGATATCGCGCGCCCTGGTCGCCGCCGTCCGCACCGACCCGGACATCGAGCTGATCGAGCACGCGCTCGTCCTCGACCTGCTGACCGACGCGGCGGGCCACGCCGCCGGACTGACCCTGCACGTGATGGGCGAGGGCCAGCGCGACGGCGTCGGCGCCGTCCGGGCCCGCGCGGTGGTGCTCGCCACCGGCGGCATGGGCCAGGTCTTCTCCGCCACCACCAACCCGGCGGTCTCCACCGGCGACGGCGTGGCACTGGCCCTGCGGGCCGGCGCCGCCGTCACCGACCTGGAGTTCGTCCAGTTCCACCCCACCGTGCTCTGGCTCGGTCCGGAGGCCGAGGGCCAGCAGCCGCTGGTCTCCGAGGCGGTCCGCGGCGAGGGCGCCCACCTGGTGGACGCGGACGGCGTCCGCTTCATGGTCGGACAGCACGAGCTGGCCGAGCTGGCCCCGCGCGACATCGTCGCCAAGGCGATCACCCGGCGCATGCAGGAGCAGGGCGCCCAGCACATGTTCCTGGACGGGCGGCACTTCGGCACCGAGATGTGGGAGCAGCGCTTCCCGACCATCCTCGCCTTCTGCCGCGCCAACGGCATCGACCCGGTCACCGAGCCGATCCCGATCGCCCCGGCCGCGCACTTCGCCTCCGGCGGCGTCCGCACCGACCGGCACGGCCGCACCACCGTCCCCGGCCTGTACGCGTGCGGCGAGGTCGCCTGCACCGGCGTGCACGGCGCCAACCGGCTGGCGTCCAACTCGCTGCTGGAGGGCCTGGTCTTCGCCGAGCGGATCGCCGCCGACCTGGCCGGCCGCGACCGGTCCGGCGAACTGCCCGAGCGCGCGGTGGACGTCGCCGCCGCGCGCGCCGCGCAGCCCGTCCCGCTGCCCCCGTCCGAGGCGCGCGCCGAGATCCAGCGGCTGATGTCGCGCGGCGCGGGCATCCTGCGCTCCGCCGCCTCGATGGCCGACACCGCCGCCGGGCTCGCACTCCTCGCCGAACAGGCCTACGCCCACGTCGCCGAGGAGAAGCCGGCCGACCCCCGGGTGGAGACCTGGGAGGCCGCCAACCTGCTGCTGGTCGCCACCGCCCTGGTCGCGGCCGCCGCGCAGCGCGAGGAGACCCGCGGCTGCCACTGGCGCGAGGACTTCCCCGAGCGCGACGACGCCCACTGGCGGCGCCACCTGATCACCACCCTCGCCGCCACCGGCGGTCCCGTCAGCACCCCTGAGGAGCAGTAGAACCATGACCCACTCCCACGAGGAACTCCCCCTGGCCGACCAGGGCGGCTGCGGCGACGGCTGCGCCTGTGGCGACGGCGAGGGCTACGAGACCGGTCTTGACCCGCAGCTGGCCGAGCTGCTGGAGCAGGCCGGGCTGGACCCGGTCGAGGTCGAGGACATCGCCACCCTGGCGCTGGCCGAGGACCTGGCCGGCGGCGAGGACGTCACCTCGGTGGCGACCGTGCCCGCCGACGCCGTCGCCACCGCCGACTTCACCGCCCGTCAGGCCGGCGTGGTGGCCGGCCTGCGGGTCGCCGAGGCGGTCGTCTCGCTGGTCTGCGAGGAGGAGTTCGAGGTCGAGCGGCACGTCGAGGACGGCGACCGGGTCGAGGCCGGCCAGGTGCTGCTCTCGGTCCGCTCGCGCACCCGCGACCTGCTGACCGCCGAGCGCAGCGCGCTCAACCTGCTCTGCCACCTGTCCGGCATCGCCACCGCGACCAGCGCCTGGGCGGACGCCCTGGAGGGCACCGGCGCGGTGGTCCGGGACACCCGCAAGACCACCCCGGGCCTGCGCGCGCTGGAGAAGTTCGCGGTGCGCTGCGGCGGCGGCGCCAACCACCGGATGGCGCTCTCGGACGCCGCGCTGGTGAAGGACAACCACGTGGTCGCGGCCGGCGGCGTGGCCGAGGCCTTCCGGGCCGTCCGGGCCGCGTACCCGGAGCTGCCGGTCGAGGTCGAGGTGGACACCCTGGAGCAGATCACGCCGGTGCTGGAGGCCGGGGCCGACCTGATCCTGCTGGACAACTTCACCGTCGGGCAGCTGAAGGAGGCCGTCGCGCTGGTGGCCGGCCGGGCGAAGCTGGAAGCCTCCGGCGGACTGACCCTGGCCAGCGCGCGCGAGGTCGCCCAGACTGGTGTCGACTACCTGGCCGTGGGCGCGCTCACCCACTCCTCGCCGATCCTGGACATCGGCCTGGACCTGCGCGCCTGACCGTCCGGACCCGCGCAGCCCCGTCCCGACTCGCAGAAAGCGGCCCATGCTCCTCACCATCGACGTCGGCAACACCCAGACCACGCTCGGCCTGTTCGACGGCGAGGACGTGGTGGAACACTGGCGGATCTCCACCGATCCGCGCCGCACGGCCGATGAACTGGCGGTGCTGCTGCAGGGGTTGATGGGCAACCACACCGCGGTCAAGGAGGCCGCGGTGGAGGGCCTGGCGATCTGCTCGTCCGTCCCCGCCGTGCTCCACGAGCTCCGCGAGGTGACCCGCCGCTACTACGGCGACGTCCCCGCGGTGATCGTGGAGCCCGGCGTGAAGACCGGGGTGCACGTCCTGATGGACAACCCCAAGGAGGTCGGCGCCGACCGGATCGTCAACGCGCTGGCCGCCAACCACCTGTACGGCGGCCCGTGCATCGTGGTCGACTTCGGCACCGCGACCACCTTCGACGCCGTCAACGCGCGCGGCGACTACGTCGGCGGCGCGATCGCCCCCGGCATCGAGATCTCGGTCGAGGCGCTCGGCGTCCGCGGCGCCCAGCTGCGCAAGATCGAGCTGGCCCGCCCGCGCAACGTGATCGGCAAGAACACCGTCGAGGGCATGCAGTCCGGCATCCTCTACGGCTTCGCCGGGCAGGTCGACGGCCTGGTCGAGCGGATGGCCCGGGAGCTCTCCAAGGACCCGGACGACGTCCAGGTGATCGCCACCGGCGGTCTCGCCTCCCTCGTCCTCGGCGAGGCCGCCACCATCGACGTGCACGAGCCGTGGCTGACCCTGATCGGCCTGCGCCTGGTGTACGAGCGCAACCGCCCCGCGAGCTGAGCGGCGCTCAGCGGCCGGGGGTCGGGAGGCCCGGCAGGGCCGACGCGGCCCCCGCCACCGCGTCGGAGGGCCGCAGGGTGGTCAGGCCGGTCGGCGCGGGTGTCGGGACGGTGAGCAGAGTCGCTCCCGGCTGCGGGGTCGGGAGCGGTTTGCCCGCCCGCGGGTCCTTCGGGATGGCCGCCACGACCTTCTTCCAGCGCGGGTCCTTCACCACCGCGGCGAGTCCGTCCGGCGTCAGCGGCGGGTCGGTGCGGGTGATCGGCGTGCCCTGGTCCAGCGGCTTGCGGTTCCACTCCTGGATCAGGATCTCGTAGCCGGGCCCGGTCAACGTGGCGGACCAGGTCTTGGAGCCGGCCGGCTCGCCGGGGCGCGTCCCCGCCTGGTAGAGGGTCAGGTGCTCGCCGCCGGGGAGGTCGGTCTCGCTGCAGGCGTCGCCCGGAAGCGGGCCCAGGCAGCCGGGCTCGACGCCGTTGCGCATGATCCAGAACAGGTACTGGACCGGGCCGTTCCCGTCGTCCAGCACCAGCCGCAGCTGCGGGGTGTCGCTCTCGGTCCCCCGCGCCTCGCCCACCTGGACCGTCCCCGGCGGGAGCAGTTCGGTGAGCATCCGCTGGAACTCCGGGCCGGAGACCGGCGGGCCCGCCGCCGCACCGGAGGAGGCCGAGCCGGCGGACGCCGGGCCGCTCGGCACGGGGCCGGGCCCGGGCAGCAGGCTGCCGATCCCGGCCGCGCCCACCCCGACCAGGGCCAGCGCGGCGACGCCCGCCACGGTGCCGATCCGCCGCCTGCGGCGCAGCCGGCGCCCGTACGACCAGCCGGTGTCGACCAGCCGGGTGGCCTCGGCGTCGTAGGACCCGCCCGCCCGGCCGAGGGCCTCGGTGAAGGACTGCTCGAACCGCTCGTCGGGCCCGTCGTGCTCAGCGGACATGCTGAACCTACCTCTCTACCAATCGAGTTGACGTGAGTAGTGCGGAGACGCCGCATTGCCGCGACGTGCCGTGCCGGCCGGCTCAGCGCTCGGCCAGCTCGTCGAGGCTGCCGCCGAGCAACGCGCGGATCCGGCCGAGGGCACGGAAGGACTGGGTCCGGACGGCCCCCGGGGTGAGCTGGAGGATCGCCGCGGTCTCCTCGACGCTGCGGTCCTCCCAGTAGCGCAGGACCAGCACCGCGCGGTCGCGCGGCGCGAGCCGGCCGAGCGCGTCCACCAGGGCCAGCCGCAGCTCCGGGTCGCCCTGCGGGGCCTCGCCGTCCGGCACCGCGTCGACCGGCCGCTCGCCGCTGGAGCGGCGGCCGCGGTGCGAGAGGAAGACCCGCACCAGCACGGTGTGCGCGTACCCGGCCGGGTTGTCGATCCGGCGCTTGGCCCCGAACGGGAAGGTGCGGTGCCACTGGACGTAGATCCGCCCGAACGCCTCCTGCACCAGGTCCTCGGCGAGGTGGGTGTCCCCGCCGGCGAGCAGGCAGGCCGACCGGTAGAGCGGTCTGGCGCGGGCGGCCGCGAAGGCCTGGAAGTCCTCGTCCCGCCGCCCGCCCCGGGACGCCTTCCCCTGACCGTCCGGTTGCATCCTGCCCGGCCCCCTCGCTCGTTCTCCCCTGACACCTGGATGACCAGCTGGCCCCCGGATGGCGTTACAGGTGGCGGCGAAAGGTTTTTTCACCAGGCCGAACATGGGTGGTTCGGCGCGACGTTACCGACAAATCGGATATTCCTCACGTAGTGTCAGCCCATGCCTACGCCACACGGATCGCGCGGCGGTATGGCCTTCAGCGCCGACGAAGTCCGCGTGTTGCGCCGAGCCCTCGCCCAAGCCCTGCACCCCGCCGTCCCCCTCCACCTCCGGCCCGACCGGCCGGCCCTCGCCGGGCCGGGCGCCGAACTCTGGGCGGAGGACGTCCAGGACGCCCTGCGCCTGACCGAGGCGATCGACGAGGCCGTCCAGGAGGGCGGCCGACTGCGCGCCTTCCTGCTCGCCGACCTCGGACGCTACCGCTCCGCCCTGCCCGGCAGCGCCCCCGGCTACCTGGAGCGGCTGGAGGACGCGGTGTCCGACGGGTACCTGCCCGGGCCCGAGGACCTCACCGCGCTGCGCGGGCTGAGCCGCCAGCCCTGCGGCCAGGGCGAGCGGGCCCGCCGCTCCCGGCTGGCCGGGCGCTGCCACGCGCTGGCCGAGGCCGCCGTCCGCGAACGGCTCGCCCTCCACACCGGGCAGCCCCGCCACCTGGTGGCCGTACCGAGCCCCGCCGCACCGCCGCACAGTCACCCCACCCCCGTAGGAGGACGGACCACCATGAGCAGCACCGAGTCCCGCCCGGAGCAGCCCGCCGCCGCGAAGACCCCGCCCCGTCCGCACCGGATGCCCACCCCCGCCGAGCTGTTCGGCCGCCGCCCCAAGCCCCCGGCCCGGCCCGCCCCGCCCGCCGACCTGTCCCCCGAGGAGACCGAGGACGTCGAACTCGCCACCGGCACCGGCTGAACCGGCCCATCCGCCGAACGGAGGGGAGACCGCCACCGCGGTCTCCCCTCCGTTCGTGCGCCGCCCTCCGCCGGCACGCCGGCCCATCGCCCGCAGGCCGGTCCATGTGTCGACAATGCCGTGATCCCGCCGGCCGCCGTCGATCACGTCTTCATAACCTTCACCCCGATGACCAGGCCGTTCGATCCCGTCCTGGGCGAATTGGCCACTGATCAACCGGGTTGACGATCGTTCAACAATCCCTAGGGTGCGGAGCCTCACCACTCCAACCGCGGGGGATTCACATGCTTTCGACTCGCACGCGCCGGATCCTCGGCGCGGGCACGGCCACGATCGTGGCCGCCCTGGCCGCCGGCACCGCGACCGTCCCGGCGCACGCCGCCGGCACCCAGCTCCGGATCTTCCCGACCGGCACGATCCAGATCTCGACCCAGCCGGCCCCTCAGCCCCAGTTCGGCGAGAACATCCACCTGCGGATCGGCCGGACCGGCACCGACGTCGTGACCGGCGCCAAACTCGCGTTCGACACCACCGGCATCGACGGGCTGGCCACGCTCGCCGTCCCGGGCTGCGCCACCGCGGGCAAGGTGATCACCTGCGACATCTGGCGCCTCGACCTGGAGAACATCAACATCACCAGCCACCCGTGGCTGAGCGCCGTCGCGGGCGTCCGCCCCGGTTCCACCGGCACCGTCCACGCCACCCTCAGCGCCCCCGGCGCCGAGACCGCCGAGGCCGACATCCAGGTGGAGATCGGCGGTGCCGGCTTCCGCACCAAGGAGCCCTCGGAGCAGCGTGACGTCAAGGTCGGCAGCACGCTCCCGTCGACTCTCGCCTTCGCCAACCACGGCGAGGTCGCGGCCCGGCGGGCGGTCGTCGAGGTCTACCTGACCCCGGGCCTCGACGTGGCCACCTGGCCCTCCAACTGCGAGTACGCGAAGGACAAGGGCGACTGGGCGGGCCACGGCTTCGGTTCCCCGATGCCCACCGTGCACGGCATCTGCACCATCGACGGCGAGATCGCCCCCGGCCAGGCCGTCAAGCTGAACGGCCTCGACCTCACCGTGGGCGCGGACGCCCGCTACGCCTTCGCCGACTACTCCGTCTTCCCCGCCGAGGGAGCGAGCGGCAGCAGCGCCGCGGACCTGCGCAAGCGGATGTCGTTCCAGCGCGGCACCGGCGCTCCCGCCACCCTGGTGCCGACCTCCGGCGAGGGGATCCCGGACGGCCTCGACATGAACGCCTACTCCACCGAGCAGGAGGTCCTCGCCGACAACGACGCCGACTTCGCGGTGAACGGCGCCTGGGCACCGGACGCCTCCGGCACCACCGGCACCTTCACCCTCGGCGCCGTCAGCGGCGGCCCGGCCTCGATCATGGACCGCAGCGGCGGCGAGAGCGCGCCCGAACTCCAGGTGCAGTTCCCGGAAGGCGTCACCGTCACCGGCCTGCCGTCGACCTGCCGGCCGAACGACTACGTCCTCGGCCAGAAGTCCGACAAGCCGCTCAACAAGTTCAACTGCGAGGGGCTGGGCGGGTTCTTCATCCCGGCCGGCGCCACCAACTCCCACAAGCTGACCCTCTCGGTCCCCGCGGGCACCGACGAGCTCACCGCGACGGTCTCGCTGCAGAACATGGCGAGCGACTACGAGCCGGGCCACCCCAGCGCCGTCATGAGCTGGGACCGCAACCCCGCCAACGACCTGCTGAAGGTCTCCCTGCGGGCCGCCCCGGCCACCACCCCCGGCACCGGCGGCACCCCCGCCCCGACCCCGACCGGGACGCCCACCACCGCGCCCGTCACCGACCCCTCCCCCGCGCCGACCACCGCGGTCGTCCCGGCCGGCCTCAGCGACAAGGACTCCACGAGCCCCGTCCGGGAGACCGGCACGGGCACCGGCGGCACCGGCACCGGCGGCTCCGGGAGCGTCCGGACCTCCGACGGCCCGCTGGCCGCCACCGGCAGCTCCGCCGCCCTGCCGCTGGCCGCGACGAGCGCCGCCGCCGTGGTGCTCGGCGCCGCCGGTCTGGTCACCGCCCGCCGGCTCCGGGCCCGCCGCAACGGCTGACCCGACCGCTCGTTCCCCGGGGGAGGCCGCCGTCACGGCCTCCCCCGCGGGAATCCCGGCGCGGAGCACCGTGTGTGGCTGGCTACCCTTGTGGGGTGAGCGATCAGAGCCTTGTTCCCGCGACCGACGACCTTCCCGAGCAGATGCGCGTCCGGCGCGAGAAGCTGGACCGGCTCCGGGCGGCCGGCGTCGACCCGTACCCGGTCGGATTCCCCCGCACCACCACCATCGCGGACCTGCGTGCCAAGCACCCGGACCTGGAGCCGGACACCGCGACCGGCGAACGGGCCGGTGTCACCGGCCGCGTGATCCTCTCCCGCACCGGCGGCAAGCTCTGCTTCGCCACCCTGCGGGACGGCACCGGCGACCTCCAGGTGATGTTCTCGCTGGACAAGCTGGGCGCGGAGCGGCTGGCGGCCTGGAAGACCGACATCGACCTCGGCGACCAGGTCGGCGTCGAGGGCGAGGTGATCACCTCCAAGCGCGGCGAGCTGTCCGTGATGGTGGACCGCTGGGAGCTCACCGCCAAGTGCCTGCGCCCGCTGCCGGACAAGCACAAGGGCCTGACCGACCCGGAGGCCCGGGTCCGGCAGCGCTACGTGGACCTGATCGTCAACCCCGAGGCCCGCGAGATCCTGCACCTGCGCAGCAAGGTCGTCCGCTCGATCCGCCGCACCTACGAGGACCGCGGCTACATCGAGGTCGAGACCCCGATGCTGCAGCCGGTGCACGGCGGCGCCAACGCCCGTCCGTTCAAGACGCACATCAACGCGTACGACATCGACCTCTACATGCGCATCGCCCCCGAGCTGTACCTCAAGCGGCTGGTGGTCGGCGGCGCCGAGAAGGTCTTCGAGATCAACCGCAACTTCCGCAACGAGGGCGCGGACTCCACCCACAACCCGGAGTTCACCTCGCTGGAGTCGTACGAGGCGTACGGCGACTACGACACCCAGGCCGAGCTGATCCGCGAGACGATCGTCAACGCGGCCCGGGACGCACTGGGCACCACGGTCATCAAGGGCGTGGACGCGCACGGCGTCGAGCACGAGATCGACCTGGCCGAGCCGTGGGAGGAGGTCGCGGTCTACCCGGGCATCTCCGCCCACCTGGGCGTGGAGGTCACCCCGGAGACCGGCGTCGAGGAGCTGCGCAAGCTGGCCGCCGAGCACGGCATCCCGTTCGAGAAGGACTGGGGCCACGGCCAGATCGTGCTGGAGATGGTCGAGCGCCTGCTGGAGGAGAACGCCGTCCGGCCGACCTTCATCAAGGACTACCCGACCGAGGTCTCCCCGCTGACCCGCCAGCACCGCTCGCAGCCCGGCGTGGCCGAGAAGTGGGACCTGGTGATCTTCGGGACCGAGATCGGCACCGCCTACTCCGAGCTGGTCGACCCGGTCGAGCAGCGCGCCCGCCTCACCGCCCAGTCGCTGCTGGCGGCCGGCGGCGACGTCGAGGCGATGCAGGTGGACGAGGACTTCCTGCGCGCCCTGGAGTACGCGATGCCCCCGACCGGTGGCCTCGGCCTCGGCGTGGACCGCCTGATCATGCTGCTGACCGGCAAGAACATCCGGGAGACGGTGCTCTTCCCGCTGGTGAAGCCGGAGCCGAAGGCTTCCGCCGCGACGGCGGAGAAGACCGAGGAGGAGTGACCTGATGGACTACGTCAGCGCGATCGTGCCGCCGCTGGTCATGGCGATCGGCTTCGGATTCCTGGTGCGGGCCATCGTCCGCAGCCAGGGCGGGGCCCAGCGGGCCAAGGAAGACGTCGACTGATCCCGCGCGGGCCGACGGGCCCCGCGAGGACCGGCGGGCGGAACCCGCGACCGACGCCGTCAGCCGCCCCGAACGACCGGCGCGCCGCCATTCCCGATTCCCGGGGGTGGCGGCGCGCCGGTTTGGCGTACTTCACAAGATTTGCCCCATTCACTCCCTATCCTGGCCGCACTATGGTCCGGCAACTCGGCGAACTTGAGAACGCCATCATGACCCGGGTGTGGCAGTGGAACCGACCGGTCACGGTTCGCGAGGTTCTCCTGGATCTGCGGTCGGAACGCGAAATCGCGTACACCACGGTGATGACCGTCCTGGACAAGCTCCACAGAAAGGGCTGGCTGCGCCGCGAGCGGGTCGGCCGGGCCTATCGATATGAACCGGTCTCCTCGCGTGAGGCGTACACGGCGGCACTGATGAACGACGCCTGGGCCACCAGCGACAATCCGGCGGCGGCCCTGGTGCACTTCTTCGGCCTGATGTCCCCCGAGCAACGCGAAGCGCTCCGGGACGCCTTGCGGGTGGCCGCTCTGTTCCCGCCCGATCCGACCGGGGCGGATTCCGCGGACGACGGACCCGATACCGGTGCGACGGAACCGGGAGCGGCGCGATAACGTCCGGGACCATGGAGGTCACCATCCGCCGGGCGCGGACCACGGACGTGCGGGCAGTGCGCAGGCTCATCGACACCTACTCGCGCGACGGCATTCTGCTGGACAAGCCCACAGTCACACTGTTCGAATCCGTCCAGGAGTTCTGGGTCGCGGAACGCGACGACAACGGCGTGGTGGTGGCCTGCGGCGCGCTGCACGTGATGTGGGAGGACCTCGCCGAGGTCCGCACGCTCGCGGTGGATCCGGTCGTCCGGGGCACCGGGATCGGGCACCTGCTGTTGGAGAAGCTGGTGCAGACGGCACGCTGGCTGGGCGTCCGTCGGATTTTCTGCTTGACGTTCGAGGTCGCGTTCTTCGCGAAACACGGTTTCGTCGAGATCGGCGAGCTCCAGGAAACCGATGATGGTACGACAGACCCGGCGGCGATCGCTACGGATGTCTATGAAGAACTCCTCCGCTCGTACGATGAAGGCGTCGCCGAGTTCCTCGACCTGGAGCGGGTGAAGCCCAACACACTGGGCAACTCGCGCATGCTGCTGCACCTCTGAGCCGCTCCACCCGGGTCAAGGGTTTGTGTTTTCCGGAGAAAGGCGCTTTCCTTTCCTTAGGCAATGGGTCGTTTAGCGGAAAGGGAAGCCCGTGGCACAGAGGGTGCAGGTCATTCTTGAAGACGATCTCGACGGCGGTTCGGCGGACGAGACGGTGACGTTCGCGCTCGACGGCGTTGCCTACGAGATCGACCTGAAGAGCGCCAACGCGGACAAGCTGCGCGGTCTGCTGGCGCCGTACGTGGAGAAGGGCCGCAAGCAGAGCGGCCGGCTCGCCGGCGCCCGTCGTCCGGGCCGCAGCGCCGCGGCGCGGCCGTCCGGCGGCGGCGCCCCGGACACCGCCAAGATCCGCGCGTGGGCCAAGGAGCAGGGCCTGGAGGTCAACGACCGCGGCCGCGTTCCGAGCAACGTCCGCGAGGCCTACGAGAAGGCCAACGCGTCCTGATCCCGGCTCCGCAGGCCCGCCGGAGCGGGTGCGGGGCCCCGGCGGCCGGAGGCGGCGCCGCCATCACACGCACGGGGCGCGGAGG
>NZ_JBHXTL010000146.1:0-22632 GCF_042677365.1 Kitasatospora sp. NPDC127116 | reverse complement strand
CCGGGCGGGGGCCCGCCGGCGGGGGCGCCGCTGGGGGCGGCGCCCCGCCCGTCCCTCCCCCCGCCTCCGGCCGGGAGGCACCCCCGCCCACCGCAGGAGCCCCCGCCATCGAGTACACCGCCGTCGAACCCCCCGCCAACGGCCATCCGTTGCCGCGCACCGACCAGGCCCCGCCCGCCACCGTCCCGGTCCCCGCGCCCGCGGCCGGGGAGGGCCCGCCCGCCGGACGGCTCGGCCCCTTCCTCACCAACGGGCAGGCCGGCGAACAGCTGGCCCTGCTGAACGAGGTCGGCGGCAAGGTCGGCACCACGCTCGACCTCGGCTTCACCGCCCACGAGCTGTGCCAGGTGCTGGTCCCCCGGATCGCCGACTTCGCCTGCGTGGACCTGGTGGACGGGCTGATCTCGGACTCCGAGCTGCCCGCCGCCCGCCCGGACGACGACACCATGCTGCGCCGGGTCGCCCTGGTCTACAACGAGACCGGCGGCGCCTGGGACCACGTGCTCTCCGAGGGCTCGCTGGTCAGCATGCCCCGCCGCACCCCGCCCGGGATGGCCCTGCAGCTGAACCAGCCGGTGCTGGTCCCGGTGGTCAGCCCGGACGTGGCGGTCGACTACGCGATCGCGCTCGGCGGCGCCCGGCTGGCCCCGGTGGTCACCGGCCGCTCGATGCTGGTCGTCCCGCTCTCCGCCCGCGGCACCGTGCTCGGCATCCTCAAGCTGCTGCGGCTGCCGGACCGCGCCCCCTTCGACGAGGGCGACGCCGCGACCTTCAAGGAGCTGGCCGCCCGCGCCGCGCTGTCGCTGGACAACGCCCGGCTGCACCGCGCCGAGGCGCGGGTCGCCACCACCCTGCAGCGCTCGATGATCCCGACCCGCCCGCCGCAGATCCCCGGCGTGCAGATCGCCCACCGCTACCTGCCCGGCGACCCCAAGGCCGAGGTCGGCGGCGACTGGTTCGACGCGATCCAGCTGCCCGGCAGCCGGGTCGCCCTGGTGGTCGGCGACGTGATGGGCCACGGCCTGCACTCGGCGGCCGCGATGGGCCGCTTCCGCACCGCCATGCAGACCCTCGCCGCCCTGGACCTGCCGCCCGGCCAGTTGCTGCGCCACCTGGACAACCTGGCCCACAAGCTCGGCGACGACCACCTCGCGACCTGCCTGTACGCGGTCTACGACCCGATCAACCGGACCTGCGAGCTGGCCAGCGCCGGCCACGTCCCGCCGGTCCTGGTGCACCCGGACGGCAGCGGCGAGCTGCTGGAGATCCCGGCCGGCGCGCCGATCGGCGTCGGCGGGGTGCCGTTCGTCGCCAAGACCATCGACGTCTCGGACGGCTCGATGCTGGTGCTCTGCACCGACGGCCTGGTCGAGGTCCGGGGCGGGGACATAGGGGCCGGCCTGGCCGCGCTCTGCGGCAACCTGATCGACCCCCGGCAGAGCCCCGAGCAGGCCTGCGACGAGGTGCTGCGACGGCTGCACTCGGACGACCGCAAGGACGACGTCGCCCTGCTGGTGGCCCGCTTCGACGGGGTCGCCCCGTCCGAGGTGGCGACCTGGGACCTCACCGTGGACCACCGCGAGGTCGGCCGGGCCCGCTCGCTGGTGCGCGAGCAGCTGGCCGGCTGGCACCTGGAGGCGCTCAGCGACACCACCGAACTGCTGGTCAGCGAACTGGTGACGAACGCCGTCCGGGTCGCCCGGGACACCGTGAAGCTCCAGCTGATCCGGGTGGACAAACTGCTCGTCGAGGTCAGCGACGACAACCACAACCTGCCCTCGCTGGAGCCGGCCGAGCAGCTCGGCGAGACCGGTCGCGGCCTCACCCTGGTCACCAAGCTCGCCGAACGCTGGGGCACCGCCCGCAAGGCGGTGGGCAAGGTCGTCTGGTTCGAGCTCCCGCTCCCGCACGCCTGACGGCCGCGCCGACGGCCGCCGGACGCCGAACGGCCGCGTACGGGCACCCGTACGCGGCCGGTGGAACGTCGTCGGCACCCGTCAGGGGATGACGGCGCCCGCCGAGCGGCGCCGCCGGGCCTCCACCGCGACCTCCCGCGAGGCGGCCGCGGCCACCGAGGCGGCGGCGCCGACCCCGGCCAGCACCCTCGGCCAGAAGTCCCCGAAGACCTCGACCGAGACGGCGATCAGCAGCGCGGTGACCACCGCGACCATGTGCTCCAGGCCGGCCAGGTTCGGCAGCACCACCGCCTCGCCGATCATCACCGCCACCACCAGGCCGCCGGTGAACCAGGCCCGGCAGCGGAACGCGATGCAGATCGCCAGCGCCACCACCGCGGCCGAGGGCCCGGTGTCCCGCACGTAGGCGACCCACTTCGGGAAGCCGAACAGGTGGTGCGGCCCGATCGCCACGCCGACCCGGGCGAACAGCGTGCCCGCCAGGGTGCAGGTGTAGGCGACCACCAGGGTCATCCGCCGGCCGAGCACGATCTCGGCGATCGCGAAGACCACGAAGACCTGGGCCAGCGCCCCCCAGACCGGAAGGTCCAGCGCCGGCACGTACAGCGAGAGCGGGGTTCGCAGCAGCGAGACGTCCAGCGGCAGCGCCGCCCGCACCACCCCGATGTTGTTGACGAAACGCTCTCCGCCCGGCAGGTGCTGGACGATGCTGAACAGCAGGATCAGAAACGTCGCGACCGTGGCCAGCGGAACGGCGGCGAACTTCTTTCGCACCACCGCGTCCCGGACCGTCGCGAACAACGTTCCCCACTCGGCGACAGCGGCCGATCCGGCGATTGCCAGCGGCCCCTTTCGCACGCCCCCCGCGTGGGTCCTGTGAATCACAACTTTCTCCGAATCCCCGAACTCTCGACTACTCCAACATTAGAAGCCTCTTAACAAAGCCACATCGGCACGGATGTGGAGCGGGGTCATCCTCTGGGGGGAGGCAATCCCCCCATCGGCCCCCCATTTCGACCGACCGGCCCCCTCCGCCCCCCGACGGAGGGCTACCCCTTCCCGTCCCGGGCCGCGACCGGGACCCGGGGCGCCACCACGGCGGCCCGGGCGTGCCGGCGGCGGAACAGGGCGGGCAGGCTCGGCGCGACGATGAAACCCTCGGCGCGCGCGCTCGCGATGCCGATCCGCGGAATCTCGCTGCTCTTCTCGAAGAGCAGGTAGCGCGGTTCCCAGATCGGCCGGTACTTGGCATTGGCGCGGTACAGCGACTCGATCTGCCACCAGCGCGAGAAGAATCCCAGGACCGAACGCCACAGCCGCAGCACCGGGCCGGCGCCGAGGCGCGAACCGCGTTCGAAGACCGAGCGGAACATCGCGAAGTTCAGCGAGACCCGCTTCAGCCCGACCTCCTCGGCGCGCTGCAGCAGCTCGATGACCATGAACTCCATCAGGCCGTTCTCGGTGTCCCGGGCCCGGCGCATCAGGTCCAGCGAGAGCCCGTCCGGGCCCCACGGCACGAAGCTGAGCAGCGCCTTGAGCTCGCCGTCGCCGTCGTGGCACTCCAGCATCACGCAGCGGCCGTCGCCCGGGTCCCCGAGCCGGCCGAGGGCCATCGAGAAGCCGCGCTCGGTGGCCCCGTCGCGCCACTCGTCGGCCTTGGCCACCAGCTCGGCCATCTCCTCCTCCGAGATGTCCTCGTGGCGGCGGATCCGCACCGTGTACCCGGCCCGCTTGACCCGGTTGTAGGCCTGCCGGACCACCCGCATCGCGCGGCCGTCCAGCGAGAACTCGTCCAGCTCGACGATCGCCTCGTCGCCCAGCTCCAGCGCGTCCAGCCCGTGCCGGGCGTAGATCACCCCGGCCTCCTCGGAGGCGCCCATCACGGCCGGCGCCCAGGCGTGCTCACGGGCCTCGGACAGCCAGGCGTCGATCGCGCCCGGCCAGGCCTCCGGGTCGCCGATCGGGTCGCCCGAGGCGAGCGAGACGCCGCCGATCACCCGGTAGGTGACCGCCGCCTTGCCGCTGGGGGAGAAGATCACCGCCTTGTCCCGGCGCAGCGCGAAGTAGCCGAGCGAGTCCCGCTCGCCCTGCTTGTCCAGCAGGCCGCGCAGCTGCGCCTCGTCCTCGGCGGTGAGCAGTTCCTTGCCGCGCGGGCTGCGGAAGGCCACGTACAGCACCAGCAGGAAGAGCACCGCGCCCATCGCGTTGATCGCGGCGTTCACCCAGGTCGGCGCGGCGATCACCGAGCGCAGGTGCTCGGACGGGGTGATCGTGATCATCCGGCCGACCGAGTAGCGGAACAGGTCCCAGAAGCCGGCGCCGGACAGCTCGTTGGTCAGCCAGACCAGCAGCGCGCCCACCCCGCCGCCGAACGCCAGCCCGGCGACGAAGGTGGCCGCCGCGGTCTTCGGGTTGGAGCTGTCGCCCTTGGACGTGAACTCCTTGCGCCCGATCAGCAGCGCCAGCACGAACAGGCAGGTCAGGACGGTGGAGATGTAGTTGAGCGGGTGGGAGTCGAAGCGCTCGTCCGGCACCAGCATGGCCGCCAGGTACAGCAGCGCGAACATCCCGCCGAGCGCCGTGTTGAAGATCCACGCGGCCCGCTTGCGCCGCCGCATCGCGATCGCGAGGAACACCGACAGCACCGCGCTGGCCAGGCCCGCGGTCATCAGGTACGGGGTGAAGTACTCGCCCTCGTTGTGCTCGTAGACCTGGTCGCGGAAGGGCACCAGGAGCACCGTCGCCACGTTCAGCAGCGCGATCAGCCGCAGGTACCAGACGGAGGCCGCGGCGGCCCTCGGACGCCAGCGGTCCAGCACGTCGCCGGGCCGGGGTCCGTGGGACGTGGCGGACGGCTCCGACTTCACAGTGGACGACACAGCTCAATTCCAAACGATCAGATGATGGGGCGCATCCGCAAACGGCCCGGCGCCGGGCGCCCGCTCGGGCCCGACGGACTGACCGGCGACCTCACCCGGCCGACCGCCCGATTGGAGGATGCGGCCGGAAAAGGGTCAGCCAACTCCATGTTTCCCCACCGAACCTGAGAATTGCGTGAACCGGGTAGCGGATTCCCACCCCCGCCGAACGGCGGGGGTGATCAGCCCCCGGCGTTCGGCACCCCACTCGCACAACCCCTACTCTCGAAACGACCCACGCGGACCGCCCCGACCCGGCCGCCCGAACCGAGGAGGCACCATCACCACCACCCGCGTGCTGATCGTCGACGACGAGATCCTGGTCCGCTCCGGCCTGGGCCTGATCGTCGGCTCCGCCGACGACCTGGAGGTGGTCGGCGACTGCTCCGGCGGACAGGCCGAGGAACACGTCCAGCGGCTTCGCCCGCACGTGGTGCTGCTCGACATCCGGATGCCCGACCTCGACGGCATCTCGGTGCTGCGCCGCCTGCGCGCCCTGCCCGAACCGCCCGCCGTGGCGATGCTCACCACCTTCGACACCGACGAGTACATCGGCACCGCGCTGCGGGCCGGCGCGGCCGGGTTCCTGCTCAAGGACACCGCCCCCGAGCAGCTGGTGCACGCCGTCCGGGTGCTCGCGGCCGGCGGCAACATCCTCTCCCCGACCGTCACCCGCACCGTGATCGGCGGCTACGTGGACGGCGGCGGCCCGGACGCCGAGGCCACCGCGCTCGCCCGCACCCTCACCGGCCGCGAGCTCGACGTGCTCGCGCTGCTCGGCGAGGGCCTGTCCAACGCCGAGATCGCCGACCGGCTCTTCCTCGGCACCGGCACGGTCAAGGACCACATCAGCGCGATCCTCGGCAAGCTCGGCGCCGCCAACCGGGTCCAGGCCGCCGTCCTGGCCCACCGGGCCGGGCTGGTCCGGCCCAAGCCCGGCGACGGGGCATGACGACCGCCGACCAACTGCCGTCCAGACGGCTGCCGGCCTGGTGCACCGCCCCCTGGCTGATGCTGCTGCTGCCCGTCCTCTACTCCCTGCTGGACGCCGCCCTGGTGGCCCGGGAGGCCGCCTGGTGGCAGGTGGCGCTGTCCACGCTGGCCGCCGTCGCCCTGTTCTGGCGACGGCGCTTCCCGGTGACCGTGCTGCTGCTCACCATGCCGGGCAGCTTCGTGGACGAGATCTGGCTGGCCCCGATCACGGCCGTCTACTCGGTGGCCGCCGAGCGCCCCCGCCCCCGGATCGTGATCCCCTGCGGCGTCCTGTTCGCCCTGGTCGAGTTCTTCCACTGGCCGCTGCCCGAGGGCGTCCTCGACCTCAGCCGCGCCACCGCGCTGGACGCCATCCAGGCCGTGATGCTGGCGGCCGGCCCGGCCGCCACCGGTCTGCTCGCCCGCACCCGGCGGGAGCTGGCCGCCCGCCTGGACGAGCTGACCCGCGGCCAGGAGCGGGAGAGCCGGCTGCTGGCCGAGCGGGTGCTGATCAGCGAGCGCGGCCGGCTGGCCCGGGAGATGCACGACGTGGTCTCGCACCAGGTCAGCCTGATCAGCATCCAGGCCGGAGCGCTCCAGGTGAGCAGCCCCGACCCGGCGGCCGTGACCGCCGCCCGCACCATCCGCGAGCTGTCCGTGCGGACCCTGGACGAGCTGCGCCAGATGGTCGGGGTGCTGCGCGGCACCGGCGGTCTGCCGGACGCCCCGCTCGCCCCGCAGCCCCGGCTGGCCGACCTGCCCCGGCTGATCGAGGAGAGCGGCCTGACCGCCGACTCCGAGCTGGTCCCCGGCGACCGCCCGTGGCCGGAGGCGGTCGAACGGGCCGCCTACCGCACCGTCCAGGAGGCGCTCACCAACATCACCAAGTACGCCCCGGAGGCGGCGGTGCACGTGCGGGTCCGGGCGAAGGGCCGCCGGCTGCGGGTCGAGGTCCGCAACGACGCGCCTCCGGTGCACCCCACCGAGACGCTGCCGGGCGGCGGCCACGGGCTCGTCGGCCTGCGCGAGCGCGCCCAGCTGCTGGGCGGCACCCTCACCGCCGGGCCGACCCCGGACGGCGGCTTCGAGGTCCGCGCCGAACTCCCGGCCAGCCGCGGCTGATCCGCCCCGGCCCGGCGAAGGCACCGGTGCCGGCGGCCGTCGGGCGGGGAGCGGACGACAAAAAAGCCCCGCAGATCCGTAGATCTGCGGGGCTTCGCTGTGCGCGAGGGGGGAGTTGAACCCCCACGCCCTTTCGGGCACTGGAACCTGAATCCAGCGCGTCTGCCTATTCCGCCACCCGCGCATGGGTGTTGTCCTCGTTGCCGACCGATCTTCCGGGGTGCTCGGTACCATCGGTACTTCGCACTTCCTTGGACCGGCCTCCCTTTCGGGCGGCCCTTCCGACATGGAAAACATTAGCACGACCTGGGGGGCTGCTCCGAATCCGTTGTCCGGGGACCCCGGTGACACCCGAACCAATGCCCGACGAACGCCCGTACGACTTCCGGAAGGGCGATCCGGCGGGCGCACCTGGCGTGCCGTACCCGAAATGCGTCACCCTGTGTGTCCGAGCCCACCCCCGGGCACCACACGGTCCGGGAACCGTACGGAAGGGCCCGGCGTGGATACGATCAGTACGGAAGTACCGCAAGTAGGAGGCGCGACCGGGTCCCGGGCGGGATCCGGCCGGCAGGCAGGCGAACGAACCCTGGAAGGGGGTGCCCCATGGGAGTGCTGAAGAAGTTCGAGCAGCGGCTCGAGGGTCTCGTCAACGGCACCTTCGCCAAGGTGTTCAAGTCCGAGGTCCAGCCCGTGGAGATCGCCGGAGCGCTGCAGCGCGAGTGCGACAACAACGCGAGCATCTGGAACCGCGACCGCACCGTCGTGCCGAACGACTTCATCGTCGAGCTGAGCCCGCACGACCACGAGCGGCTCAGCCCCTACTCCGGGCAGCTCGGCACCGAGCTGGCCGGCATGGTCCGCGAGTACGCGGAGGCCCAGCGGTACACGTTCATGGGTCCGCTCCAGGTGAACCTGGAGAAGGCCGACGACCTGGACACCGGGCTGTACCGGGTGCGCAGCCGCACCCTCGCGGCCGAGGAGCCCCCGCAGCAGCAGTACGCGCCGCCGCAGCCGGGCTACGACCGTCCGCCGGCCGCTCCCGCCCCCGGCGCACCGTGGCAGCAGCCCGGCGCCGGCCAGTACAGCGCGCCCCCGCCGCCGGCCGCGCCCCCCGCGATGCCCCCCGGCCCGCCCGCGCCCGCCGGCGGCAACGTCCGGGCCTTCCCCGGCGCCGGCCACGGCGGCGCCGGGATGCGCCGCTGGGTCGAGGTGAACGGCGCCCGGCACCAGATCACCGGCTCGGCCTGCGTGCTCGGCCGGTCGACCGAGGCGGACGTGCGGATCGACGACCCCGGGGTCTCCCGCAAGCACGCCGAGATCCGGCCCGGCACGCCCTCGATGGTGCTCGACCTGGGGTCCACCAACGGCATCGTGGTGGACGGACAGCACACCCAGCGCGCTACGCTCCGCGACGGCTCTCGAATCGTCGTGGGCTCCACCACCATCGTCTACCGGCAGGTCGAAGGGTAGTGTCCGAATTGTTCGCGCGCCTCGCTCACCGACTGGCGGGACGGCCATGTCAGAACTGACCCTCACGGTCATGCGGCTGGGCTTCCTGGCCGTGCTGTGGCTGTTCGTCATCGTCGCGATCCAGGTGATCCGCAGCGACCTGTTCGGCACCAAGGTGAACCCGCGGTCCTCCCGTCGCGGCACGAACGCCACGGCCGCCGGCGGCGCCGCCACCGCGACCGCCGCCACCGCCGCGCGCGCCGCGGCACCGGCCCAGGCCGGCCCCGCGGCGGGCCAGACCCAGGGCGGCGGGGGGCGCCGTCGCGGCGGCCCGACCCAGCTCGTCGTGGTGCAGGGCTCGCTGGCCGGCACCACGGTGGCGCTCCAGGGCCAGACCATCACGCTCGGCCGCGCGCACGACTCCACCATCGTGCTGGACGACGACTACGCGTCCTCCCGGCATGCCAGGATCTATCCGGATCAGACTGGGCAGTGGACGGTCGAGGATCTAGGCTCCACCAACGGCACCTATCTGGACCGGCAGCGCCTGACCGCGCCCACCCCGCTCCAGCCGGGCATGCCGATCCGTATCGGCAGGACCGTCATCGAACTGCGGAAGTAGTTGGCGCATGAGGGACAGCATCCCGTCCATGACCCAGAGGGGGGCACAGGTCGCATGACCCTGGTGCTGCGCTTCGCCGCCGGCTCCCACAAGGGACTGATCCGGGAGGGGAACGAGGACTCCGGCTACGCCGGGCCGCGGCTGCTGGCCGTGGCCGACGGCATGGGCGGTGCCGCGGCCGGCGAGGTCGCGTCCTCCGAGGTGCTCGGCTCGATCGTCCGGCTGGACGAGGACGTGCCGGGCGCCGACCTGCTGACCCTGCTGGGCGACGCCGTCCAGGGCGCCAACGACCGGCTCCGGCTGATGGTCGAGGAGGACCCGCAGCTGGAGGGCATGGGTTGCACCCTGACCGCCATGCTGTGGACGGGTCAGCGGATGGGCCTGGTGCACGTCGGCGACTCCCGCGCCTACCTGCTGCGCGACGGCTCCCTGGTGCAGATCACCCAGGACCACACCTGGGTGCAGCGCCTGGTCGACGAGGGCCGGATCACGCCCGAGGAGGCCGAGACCCACCCGCAGCGCTCGCTGCTGATGCGGGCCCTGGACGGCCGCGGCCAGGTCGAGCCCGACCTGTCGATCCGCGAGGTCCGGGCCGGCGACCGCTACCTGATCTGCTCCGACGGCCTCTCCGGCCCGGTCAGCCACCAGACCCTCCAGGACACCCTCGGCAGCTACTACGCGCCCGAGCAGACCGTGCAGGAGCTGATCCAGCTCGCGCTGCGCGGCGGCGGTCCGGACAACATCACCTGCATCGTGGCGGACGTCATCGACGTCGGCGCCACGGACACCATGAGCGGCCAGTTCAACGACGTCCCGGTGGTGGTCGGCGCGGTCGCCGACGCCCCGCCGTCCTCGGCCGCCGCCGACCGCTCGATCGCGGACACCCCGGCTGGCCGCGCCGCCGGCCTCGGCCGCGGCCCGCAGGGCGCCTTCGGCCCGGCCGAGGGCTACCAGGAGGGCTACGGCGCCGCGCACGGCGGCTTCGGCCCCGCCGAGGGGTACGAGGGCGAGTACGGCTCCGGCGAGCCCTCGGTGTACGGCACCGAGGACTTCGACGAGGAGCGGCCCGCGAAGCGCAAGCGCAAGGGCCTGACCGTCTCGCTGGCCGTCCTGGTCACGCTCGGCCTGCTCGGCGGCGCCGGCTGGTTCGGCTACCGGTGGACCCAGGACCAGTACTACGTCGGCACCCAGGACGACCACGTCGCGATCTACCAGGGCATCAACCAGAACCTGGCCGGTCTGAGCCTGTCCTCGGTGCACTCCTCGTACAGCAAGATCCAGCTGAAGTGGCTGCCCGAGGACCAGCAGGTCCACGTGAAGAAGACCATCTCGGTCGGCAGCATGAAGGACGCCCAGTCCACGGTCAACGAGCTCGACGGCTGGGTCCAGCTCTGCCAGCGGGCGGCGAGGGCGACCGCCCCGGCCGCCCCGCCGGCCACCCAGGCGGTGCAGGCCGCGTACCTGGCCACCACGCCCACCCCGACCGAGAAGAACCGCGGCCCGGCCGCGGCGACACCGACCACCTCGCCCTCGGGCACGCCGACGCCGACCGCTCCGGGGGCACCCGCCCCGGCGCCGAACACCACCCCTCCGGTGGCCGGCGCGCAGGGCGACCAGGCTCCGCTGACGGACGAGGAACTCAGCCGGGCCAACTCCTGCCCGAAGCAGTGACGTCCGTGATCCGACATAGGTCCGCCCCGAGCGGGCTTGCCGGCCGTCAGGGAGCGGTCACCACGTGAGCAGCTACGACCTGAGCGAAGAAACCACCCGGTCCGGCCGGCGCCGGGCGGCTGAACGTGCCGTCCCCCGCCGCCGGGGCAACACCACGATCTCCCCGCAGGAGACGCCCAACCGGCGCAACACCGAGCTGGCCCTGCTGGTCTTCGCGGTGCTGGTGCCGGTCCTCGCGTACGCCAACGTCGGCCTCGCGATGGACGGCAAGCTGCCCACCGGCATGCTCGGCTACGGGCTCGGCATGGGCGCCCTGGCGGTGGTCGCGCACCTGCTGGTGCGCCGCTTCGCGCCGTACGCGGACCCGCTGATGCTGCCGATCGCCACCCTGCTGAACGGGCTCGGGGTGGTGATGATCTGGCGGCTCGACAAGGCGGGCAAGCTGCTCAGGGGCAACTACCCGGCGGCCGAGAACCAGCTGATGTGGTCGGCCCTCGGGATCGCCGGCTTCATCGGGGTGATGGTGCTGCTGAAGGACCACCGGGTGCTGCAGCGCTACACCTACATCTCGATGGTGGTGGCCCTGGTGCTGCTCGCCGCGCCGGCCTTCTTCCCGTCCCGGGCGGAGGACTTCGGCGCCAAGATCTGGATCCGGATGGGCAGCTTCTCCATCCAGCCGGGCGAGTTCGCCAAGATCGTCCTGACGGTGTTCTTCGCCGGCTACCTGATGGTCAAGCGGGACGCCCTGGCGCTGGCCAGCCGCCGGTTCATGGGCCTGTACCTGCCGCGCGGCCGCGACCTCGGCCCGATCGTCGTGATCTGGCTGCTCAGCCTGCTGATCCTGATCTTCGAGAACGACCTGGGCACGTCCTTCCTGTTCTTCGGCCTGTTCGTGGTGATGCTCTACGTCGCCACCGAGCGGACCAGCTGGATCCTGTTCGGCCTGCTGATGTCGGTCGGCGGCGCCGTCGCGGTCGCCTCGACCGCCAGCCACGTGAAGGTCCGCATCGACGCCTGGCTCGACCCGATGGCCGCCTTCAGCGCGAACCCGCCGAAGGGCGCCACCGAGCAGATCGGCCAGTCGCTGATGGCGCTCGGCTCGGGCGGGGTCACCGGCTCCGGCCTCGGCCAGGGCCGCTCCTGGCTGATCGCCTTCGCGGCCAAGAGCGACTTCATCCTGGGCTCCTTCGGCGAGGAGCTCGGACTGACCGGCCTGATGGCGATCTTCCTGCTGTACGCGCTGCTGGTGCAGCGCGGCCTGCGCACCGCGCTCGCCGCCCGCGACCCGTTCGGCAAGCTGTTCGCCGTCGGCCTCTCCTCGGCGATGGCGATCCAGGTGTTCGTCGTGGCCGGCGGTGTCACCGGGCTGATCCCGCTCACCGGTATGACCATGCCGTTCCTCGCCCAGGGCGGTTCGTCCGTGGTCGCCAACTGGGCGCTGGTCGCGATCCTGCTGAAGATCAGCGACAGCGCCCGCCGGCCCGGGGCCGAACCGGCCCCGGCCGCCACCGAGGGCCAGGGAGGACCCGCCCGATGAACAAGCCGATCCGCCGGGTCTCGATCTTCTGCCTCGTCCTGATCCTGGCCCTGATGGTGCGCACCAACTGGGTGCAGGGCGTCCAGGCCGAGTCCTGGGCCACCAACAAGAACAACAAGCGCCAGCTGTACGACCGCTACGCCCACCCGCGCGGCAACATCATCGTCAGCGGCCAGCCGGTCACGAAGTCGGACTTCGTCGACGGCCTGCGCTACAAGTACAAGCGCTCCTGGGTCGACGGCCCGATGTACGCCCCGGTGACCGGCTACTCCTCCCAGGCCTACGGCTCCAACCAGCTGGAGAACCTGGAGGACGGCATCCTCTCCGGGACGGACGACCGGCTGTTCTTCCGCAACACCCTGGACATGCTGACCGGCGAGCAGAAGCGCGGCGGCGACGTCGTCACCACCATCAACGCCAAGGTCCAGAAGGCGGCCTTCGACGCCATGGGCAACAAGAAGGGCGCGGTGGTCGCACTCGACCCGAAGACCGGCGCGATCCTCGGGCTGGTCTCCACCCCGTCCTACGACCCCGGCACCTTCGCCGGCGGCGAGGCCGCCGACACCAAGGCGTGGACGGACCTCAACGCGGACCCGAACAAGCCGATGCTCAACCGGGCGCTGAAGGAGACCTATCCGCCCGGCTCGACCTTCAAGCTGGTCACCGCGACCGCGGCGTTCGAGAACGGCCGCTACCAGAGCATCGACGACGCCACGGACACGCCCGAGCCGTACATCCTGCCGAACACCACCACCCAGCTGAAGAACGAGAGCCCGAACGAGCGCTGCGAGAACGCGACCGTCAAGTCCGGGATGGACCAGTCCTGCAACACGGTCTTCGCCAAGATGGGCGCGGACCTGGGCAAGGAGCGGATGCGCGCGCAGGCCGAGAAGTTCGGATTCAACAGCACGATCGACACCCCGGTCCGGTCCGAGAAGAGCGTCTTCCCGGACAGCCCGAGCCTGGACGGCACCGCCCAGGACTCGATCGGCCAGCACGACACCCGCGCCACCCCGCTCCAGATGGCCATGGTCTCCGCCGCCATCGCCAACAACGGCAGCCTGATGCAGCCGTACCTGGTCGACCAGGAGCGCTCGGCCACCCTGACCACCGTCTCCAAGCACACCGAGAAGCAGTTCTCCCAGGCGATGAGCCCGGCCACCGCGCAGAAGATGCAGGACCTGATGGTCTCGGTGGTCGAGAACGGCACCGGCACCAACGCCAAGATCCCCGGCCTCCAGGTCGGCGGCAAGACCGGCACCGCGCAGCACGGCGAGGACAACGCGGGGCTGCCCTTCGCCTGGTTCACCTCCTGGGCCAAGACCGCGGACGGCCAGTCGGTCGCGGTCGCGGTGGTGGTCGAGGACGGTTCCCAGAACCGCGACGGCATCAGCGGCGGCCGGCTCGCGGCCCCGATCGCCAAGGCGGTGATGCAGGCCGCTCTCGGCAAGTAGGAGCGTGGATCCGAGGTGAGGGGAACGTCACGATCGCCGGCCCCGTCCGGATACCGGTCTGATATCGGCCGACGGCTGACTCCGGTCCGGTGCGGTGCGACCGGTAGCGTATCCGCCAGCAGCGGGTGTGCCCGTTGCCGCCCGCGAGGCACCGCACGGCTCGGCCGGAGAACCGGTCGCGGACCGCGCGGCGTCACCCAGAGCGTGCGGGGACACCTACGTCACAACCTCACCGGCGGGTGAGGGAGAGGGTCTGAACTATGGAAGAGCCTCGTCGCCTCGGCGGCAGGTACGAGCTCGGCGGCGTCCTAGGACGCGGCGGCATGGCCGAGGTGTACCTCGCCCATGACACCCGACTCGGCCGCTCCGTCGCAGTGAAGACGCTCCGGGCCGACATGGCCCGGGATCCGTCGTTCCAGGCCCGCTTCCGCCGCGAGGCGCAGTCGGCCGCGTCCCTGAACCATCCCGCGATCGTCGCCGTGTACGACACCGGCGAGGACTACATCGACGGCATCTCCATCCCGTACATCGTGATGGAGTACGTCGAGGGGTCCACGCTGCGCGAGCTGCTGCACTCCGGCCGCCGGCTGCTGCCCGAGCGCGCCCTGGAGATGACCATCGGCATCCTCCAGGCCCTGGAGTACTCGCACCGGGCCGGCATCGTGCACCGCGACATCAAGCCGGCCAACGTGATGCTGACCCGGCAGGGCAACGTCAAGGTCATGGACTTCGGCATCGCCCGTGCGATGGGTGACGCCGGTATGACCATGACGCAGACCTCGGCCGTCATCGGCACCGCCCAGTACCTCTCCCCCGAGCAGGCCAAGGGCGAGCAGGTCGACGCCCGCTCCGACCTCTACTCCACCGGCTGCCTGCTCTACGAGCTGCTGACCGTGCGCCCGCCGTTCGTCGGCGACTCGCCGGTCGCGGTGGCCTACCAGCACGTCCGGGAGGAGCCGCAGCCGCCGTCCGTCTTCGACCCCGAGGTGCGCCCCGAGGTCGACGCGATCGTGCTGAAGGCTCTCGCCAAGGACCGCGACTACCGCTACCAGACCGCCGACGAGATGCGCGACGACATCGAGCGCTTCCTCGACGGCCTGCCGGTGGCCGCCGCCCAGCAGGCCGCGTACGGCATGGGCGCGGCCGGGTACGGCTACGACCAGAACGGCTACCCGCAGCAGCACGACCCGTACGGGCAGACCAACGTGCTGCCGCAGCAGCCCGGCGGCGGCCCGACCACCGTCCTGCCGCAGGCCTCCGGGCAGCCCGGCTACGGGCAGCAGGGCGGCTACCAGGACGACGGCTACGGCCAGAACTACGCCGGCGCCGCGGGCGGCGGCAACGACGGCTACGACGACGGCTACGGCCGCGGCGGCGGCCGGCGGGGCGAGGACCCGCCGAAGAAGAGCAACACCTCCTGGGTCGTGCTGGCGGTGGCCGCCGTGCTGGTCCTGGTCGGCACCTTCTTCGTCGCCCAGGCGATGTTCGGCGACAAGGGCACCAAGGAGCCCGCGAAGGTCACCGCCCCGAACCTGGTCGGCAAGACCCTGGCCGAGGCCAAGACGGCCGCCGCCGGGACCGGCCCCAAGCTCGTGGTGACCGAGGGCGACAAGATCGCCTGCCCGGACGCCAACGTCAAGAAGGACCAGGTCTGCACCCAGACCCCGACGCCGGGCACCCAGGTCGCGGAGACGTCCACCATCACGGTGCAGGTCTCCTCGGGCCCGGCCAAGGCGCAGGTCCCCGGCGTGGTCGGCAAGCCCAAGGACCAGGCCGTCAAGGCGCTCGCCGACCTCGGCTTCACCAACGTCACCACCGAGTACAAGGACGACGACAACGCCGCGCAGGACACCGTCACCGCCCAGGACCCGGCGGCCAACGCGGCCGTCGACCCGAGCGCCGCGATCAAGCTGACCGTGTCGCAGGGCAAGGCCAAGGTGAACGTGCCGAACGTGGTCGGCGCCCAGAAGGAGGACGCGGTGGCCACCCTCCAGGGCCTCGGCTTCCAGGTGGACGCCTCGAAGACCGCGCCGGCCCCCGACCCGAGCAAGGTCAACACCGTCTCCTTCCAGTCGGTCCCGGCCAACACCAAGGCCCCGGCCAACACCAAGATCGCGCTGACCGTCTTCAAGGCGCAGGACAAGCCGCAGGTCCCGCCGCTGCAGAACGTCAAGCTGAGCGACGTCGGGCCCCAGCTGCAGAAGCTCGGCCTGACCTACATCGTGGTCAGCGGCCCTTCGGACCCGAACGCGACGGTGCAGCAGACCAACCCGCCGGCCGGCACCGCGGTCGACCCGAACACCCAGATCCAGCTGTACACCAAGGCGGCCGAGCCGCCCAAAGGGGGCGACCCCACCACCGCACCCCCCAAAGGGGACCACTAAGCCTCCGATATTCCCCTGGTTCGGCTGAACCGGGGGACCAGCAGCACGGAGCACGCCCGAGGGCCCGCCGCAACGCTTGCGGCGGGCCCTCGGGCGTTCCGTACCCGGCCCCGGAAGGGTCCTCGGAAGGTCCCGAGGAGGCCTGTGAGGGGCCTCAGGGGCGCCGCAGCTCCGGCGGCGGGGTGCGCTTGGCGTCCATGTCGTCGACCCGCACCAGGCTGCCCCAGACGGCCATCCGGTAGCGCGAGGTGTACACCGGCGTGCAGGTGGTCAGGGTGATGTAGCGGCCGGGCCCGGCGTAGCCGGAGCGGGCCGGGACGGGCGCCACGATGCCGGTGTCGTACTTGGACGTCTCCGCCAGGGTGCTGTCGACCTTGTAGACGTACCACTTGTCCTGGGTCTCGACCACGACCGCGTCGCCCTGGTGGACGGCGTCCAGGTCGTGGAACTTGGCGCCGTGGCCGTCCCGGTGGGCGGCCAGCGCGAAGTTGCCCTCCTGGTCCCAGGGCATCGCGGCCTTGTACGGCTGCTCGTACACGCCCGCCACGCCGTCGTCCAGGACCTCGGTGGAGGTGCCCAGCCGGATCAGCACCTGGAAGTCCCTGCCCATCGCCGGGACGTGCAGGAAGCCGACGTCGTCCCCGACCGCGAACTGCTTCGGCGCGGCCGTGGGCGCGGCGCCGGGGGCACCGGACGCGCCGGGGGCCGGGGCACCGCCGGGGGCGGCCGGGGGGCCGGGGTTCGGGCCCGCGGCCCAGCTGCCGCGCAGCCGGTCCGCGGCCGCCGAGGCCGAGCGGTCCGCCTGCACGTTGGTCCACCACAGCGAGTAGGCCACGAACAGGCCGAGCACCAGGCCCAGGGTGATCAACAGCTCGCCGAAGACGCCGAGCGCGGCCAGCGCCCGGATCCGGCCCCGCCCCGCCCGCGGCTCGGGCGGGGGGAAGGCCTCCTGCGCCGGTTCGGCCGACTGCGCGGTCTCGTCCTGCATCTGCGGTGTTCCCCCTCCGGGCCGGGCGGCCGGGCGGCTACCCGCCCGTGATCGCGGCCGGCTTGCCCTGGGCACGCGGCCGTTCCTCGATCATCTTGCCAAAGACGATGAGACGGAACTTGGAGGTGAACTCCGGGGTGCACGTCGTCAGCGTGATGTAGCGGCCGGGACCGGTGTACCCGGCGCCGTTCGGCACCGGCTTGATGACGCTCACGTTGTTCGGGGAGGTCTCCGGGATGCCCCCGGTGACCTCGTAGGTGTAGTACCCGGCGGCGGTCTCCACCACGATCTTGTCGCCCTTGCCGAGCTGGTTGATGTACCGGAACGGCTCGCCGTGGGTGTTGCGGTGGGCCGCCAGCGCGAAGTTGCCCGCCTTGTCGCCCGGCATGCCGGTGCCGCTGTAGTGGCCGACCAGGCCGTTGTCGAGCACCCCCGACTTGGAGGTGCCCTCGGCGATCGGGAACTTCAGCCCCAGCTTGGGCAGGTAGATGATGGCGAAGCCCTTGCCGGGCTCGAACACCTCGGGCTTGTTCGGGTCCGGGGCCGGTTGGCCCGGCTGGACGGGCGGGGCGACCGCGTTGAACTGCTGCTCCAGCTTGTTGCGGGCCCCGTCGGCGGCCTCGTCGGCCTGCACGTTGGTCCACCAGAGCTGGTACGCCACGAAGAGCAGCATCACCACGCCGAGCGTTATGCACAGCTCGCCGACGCCCCGGGCGGCCACCACGAGCAGGGACTCCTTGGGACGCACCCGCCCGGCGGCACGGCCGCCCGCCCGGCGCCGGCCGTTGCCGGAGCGCAGCGAGGTGCGGCCCTGGGCGGCGCGGCGGCGCTCGGCCCGGCCGCCGGTGGGGGCCGGTTCGGCGGCCGGCGCGCCGAGGTCCGGGGGCAGCCGCAGCTGGAGGGTCTGGTCGGGCAGCCAGGGGTACTCGGGCCCGTCCACCAGGGGCTCCTGGGCCTGCTCGTAGACGCCCCAGGCGTCCTCGGGCACGGTCTGTCCCGGGTGCTGCCCGTGGGGCGCACCGCCGGTGCCGTCCTCCTGGCCCGGGTACCCGGGCCCGCCGTACTGCTGCACGGTGCCGTACGGGTCCGCCTCCGGCTGGAAGCGCCGCTCCGGACGCAGCGCGGTCACGCCGGTCAGCCCCGGCCGATCACCGGGGCGAGCCCGGCCGACCGGTCGACCGCCTGCGGGAAGCCGCACTCCGCGAGCCAGTTGGCGAGCATCCGGTGCCCGCCCTCGGTGAGCACCGACTCGGGGTGGAACTGCACGCCCTCGACGGGCAGTTCACGGTGCCTCAGGCCCATGATCACGCCGCTCCCGGTGCGCGCGGTGACCACCAGCTCGGCCGGCACGGTGGCCGGCTCGACCGCGAGCGAGTGGTAGCGGGTCGCGGTCAGCGGCGAGGGCAGGCCCTCGAAGACCCCGCCGTCCTCGTGCTCGACCGGCGAGGTCTTGCCGTGCAGCAGCTCGGGCGCCCGGCCGACCACCGCGCCGTACGCGGCCGCGATCGACTGGAGGCCCAGGCAGACGCCGAACACCGGCAGCCCGATCTGCGCGCAGTGGTGCACCATCTCGATGCAGACCCCGGCCTCCTCGGGGGCGCCGGGCCCGGGGGAGAGCAGCACTCCGTCGAAGCCCTCCTCACCGGAGCGGCGGACGGCGTGCTCGACGGTCACCTCGTCGTTGCGCACCACCTCGCAGGTGGCGCCGAGCTGGTACAGGTACTGGACCAGGTTGAAGACGAAGCTGTCGTAGTTGTCCACCACCAGGATGCGGGGCGGGGTCGTCCGGGTCGTCATGCGCGCGTGGTCTCCGTGGGGTGCGGTGCGGGAAGGGAGTGCCGGGCCCGCCGGCTCAGCCGGTCGCGGCGCCGTCGCCGCCGTCCACTGTGACGTCGCCGAAGGGGAGCAGCGGTTCCGCCCACGGGAAGACGTAGGTGAAGAGGAGGTAGACGATCCCCAGGACGAGGAGCAGCGAAATGACGGCCCGGACCAGGGTGTTCCCCGGGAGGTGACGCCAGATCCAGCCGTACATGGTGCTCCCTCGACGTAGCGGACTGGGTTAAAGAGTAGACCCGCCGTGCACGGCCGCGGGGCCGGTCCGCTACTGCTGCCCGCCCGCCGACCGCAGCTCGGTGGTGCCGGAGTAGCCGGGCAGGTTCAGCTCGCCGCTCTCCTGGACCTTCCAGCCCAGCCCGTACGCCTGGACGTACTGGAGGTACTTGCGGATCGTCGGGTCCGCGTCGACGGCCGAATGCAGGGCGTCGGTCCGGCCCACCGCCTTGACCACGTACGGCGGGGAGTAGACCCGGCCCTGGAGGAGCAGGGTGTTGCCGACGCAGCGGACGGCGCTGGTGGAGATCAGGCGCTGGTCCATCACCTGCACGCCCTCGGCGCCGCCCCGCCACAGCGCGTTGACCACGGCCTGGATGTCCTGCTGGTGGATGACCAGGTCGTTGACGCGGGGCTCGGGCACCCCCGGGATGCGCGCGGTGGCGTTCGGCGGGGCGTCGTTGAGGGTGACGGTCAGGCCGCCGCCCTGGAGCGGCTCCAGCGCGGCGTCGGAGCGCAGGCCGTCCAGCTGCGCGGTGTCGGCGGGGTCGTGGCCCTGCTGCTCGGTGAGCTGCTGGGCGCGGGCCTGGAGGTCGGCGAGCTGGGACTGCGCCTGCTGGTTCTGCGCGCTGCGCTGGCGGACCACGTCGCCGAGGCTGAGCAGCGAGTTGTCGGTCCGCAGGTCGGTGCCGCGGGCGGTCTGCGCGCTGATGTAGAAGAGCAGACCGGCGAGCGCGAAGACGGCGCAGGTCAGGGCACGTCCGACAATTCGGGTGCCGGAACGGCGGGTAGGGGCCGACTCAGGGGGAATCGACAAATTAGTCACCGTACCCTTATCTCCTCAAGACCCGCCGAGCCACTACGCTAACGGACGCCGGTGGCATGTGGCGGAGCGGTCCCCAGGACGTTCTCCACGGCCGACCGCAGCCGATTCCACCCGCTGCACCCTGCGCGGTCTCACAGCGCATCGACAGGAGAGCTCCTCGTGCCGAAGTCTCGACTCCGCAAGAAGTCCGACTACACCCCGCCGACGACGGCCGCGGTGAAGATCAGTTCGGGCCGCAGTTGGGTCGCCCCACTGATGCTGGCGCTGTTCCTGATCGGCCTGGTGTGGATCGTCACCTACTACGTGACCAGCGGCACCTACCCGGTCGAGAGCTGGCGGAACTGGAACATCCTGGTCGGCTTCGGCTTCATCGCCGCAGGGTTCGGCGTCTCCACCCAGTGGAAGTGACGGCCCGCCCGTCCTGAGGCTCTGATTCGAGCCGTTTCCCGCCGCTCCGGATCGCTCGTCCCGGGGCGGCGGTCAGGCGTGCCCGGAACCGGTCGGGAATCCGGTCGTTTGTCCCCACGATCGGACTGGCGTGCTTATCCACATGGTTATCCACACTGGGGAAAAGTCTCCCCAGCCTGTGGATAACTTTCCCGGGCGGGGCCGTGCACAGCTGTGCACAACTCCCCGGAAACGAGAAAACCGCACAGCAGGACACGCGTAGAACAGCAGTCCGCAACCGGGTGGCCGCACAGCCTGTGCACAACCCCGCACCCGCTGTGGACAAACGTCCGGGCGGTCAGGCCCCGTAGAGGGCCATCCCGGTCAGCAGCATCCCCGCCTCGACCGCCACCGCGCCCGCCACCGCCAGCGCCTGGACCGGGCCGCGACGCTCGCGCGGGGCGTACATCAGGCCGGCCGCGGTCAGCGCGCCGAGCACCAGCCCGCCGACGTGCGCCCGCCAGTCGATGCCCGGGCGGGAGAAGGTGACGACCAGGTTGAAGACCAGGAACGCCATCGCCGGGCCGAGCGGGCCCCTGTTCCGCAGCTGGAGCACGATCGTGGCGCCGATCAGCCCGAAGACCGCCCCGGAGGCGCCCACCGAGTTCATCCAGTCGCCGGCCACCAGGAAGGCGAAGGTGCTGCCGCCCAGCCCGGAGACCAGGTACAGGGCCAGGAAGCGCAGCCGGCCGAGCGCCTCCTCCAGCGTCGGGCCGAGCCAGAACAGCACCAGCATGTTCATCCCGACGTGCCACCACTCCAGGTGCAGGAAGGTGGCGGTCAGCAGCCGGTACCACTGGTCCGGACCGTCGGCGATGCCCGCGGGGCCGCCGAGGATGTCCCGCCCCGCGCTGAACAGCGACCAGGTCTGGCCCAGCCGCGGGGTGAGCACGTAGGCCGCCAGCACCCAGACCACGACGTTGAGGCCGATCAGCACCCGGGTGACCAGCCCGCCGTCGGCGGCCAGGGCGCCGCCGAACCGGGTGGTCGCCCGACGCGTCCCGGCGTGGCCGTCGCCGACGCACTCCGGGCACTGGAAGCCCACCGAGGCGGTCACCATGCACTGCGGGCAGATCGGCCGCTCGCAGCGGGTGCAGGAGACCCCGGTGGGGGTCCGCGGGTGCCGGTAGCAGCCGGGCGGACCGGTCTCCGGGGACCGATCGGCCGACGGCCGCGGCTCGTCCGGGAGCATCAGCGGAGTCCCCTTCCCGTACACGACCTCCGAAACCGCCAGCCTACTGCCGCGTGCCCGCTCCCGGACCGGCTCCCCCACAACCGCCCGCCCGCCGCACGGGACCGGGTACCGCCCGCCCCTCCGCCCCCGCCCGTCGCCGCCCGTCGCCGCCCCGCGCCCGCCCGCCACCCCGCGGGGCCCGCGAACGGCCCACCCCGACCTGCCGTCGGACAAATCAGGATGCATGATCAGCATTCAGGTGGATATGTGCATATAGGACGCCACCCAGGAGGAGAGAGACTCGTGAGCTTTTCGGATTCGGCCCGAGAGACGGCCACCAGGACCCGGGACACCGCCGCACACTTCGCGGACGGCGCCAAGCAGCGCCTCGGCCCCGCCTTGGACGCCTTGGGCCCGAAGGCCGCGCTGGCCGCCCACAACCTCCGCATCCAGTACGACAGGCATCTCGCCCCGCAATTCGGCCATGCCTTCGCCAGCCTGCCGCCGGAGGCCCAGCAGAACGTCCTGAAGGCCCTCCACCGGGCCCAGGAGGCCGCTCTGGCGGCCCGCCTGTCCGCCGCCCGGGCCGCGGACCAGGCCCGCACCACCGTGGCCCCCAGGGTCGCCCAGGCGGTCGAGGAGGCCCGCGCCACCGTCGGCCCGGTCGCCCACGAGGCCCAGACCCGCGGCGCCGCCGCGCTGACCGCCCTCCAGGGCAACGTCAGCTCGGCCGAGATCAGCGAGCTGGCCGCCCGGAACGCCAGGAAGAAGGACTGCAACCGCCTGGCCACCGGCCTGGCCGTGGCCGGTCTGCTGGCGATCGGCGGCGGCATCGTGGCCTGGCAGTGGTGGCGCCGGCACAGCAACCCGGAGTGGCTGGTCGAGCCCCCGGCACCGCAGGAGCCCCGGCCCACCGGCGCGCACGCCGCGTCCGCGCCGGTGAACGGCTCCGGCCCGGACGCCGGCGCCGAGAGCACGGACGGGGCCCCGGTCGGCGAGAACGACGGCCCCGCCGCCGAGGACGGCCCCGGGCCGCGCTGACCGGGCGGTGACCGCCCGGAACCGCCGTTCGGCCGTGGACCAGGATCCTGGTCGACGGC
>NZ_JBHXTL010000145.1:17652-23062 GCF_042677365.1 Kitasatospora sp. NPDC127116 | reverse complement strand
GGCGGACACACGATGTGTGTCCGCCCTTCGACGTACGTGGTAGCGGGGACAGGATTTGAACCTGCGACCTCTGGGTTATGAGCCCAGCGAGCTACCGAGCTGCTCCACCCCGCGTCGGTGAGCCTGAGTCTACGGCACGATCCGGTGATCACAAACCGGATTCCTGCGCGGCCCGTGCTGGCGGGGTCAGCGGGGTCAGGGCCTGGAAGGCGCGGCGGGTCTGTGGTTTAGCCGGGACGTTCTCGGCCTGGCCGCGTCGAGGGTCTCGCCGAGGGTGAGGTGGTGCAGGTACGCGGTGGTGGCGCTGCCGGAGCCGGCAGCGAACTGCCACCAGAACTGGGCGGTGTCCATACGGTTGGTGACGAACAGCAGGCTGCCGAAGACGAGCGCGCCTTCGGGGTGAACCTGGTCGGAGTTGATGAGCCGGCCGAGGGAGCGGCCGGCCTGGGGTGCGTTGAGGACGAGGGCAACGGCCAGGTCGAGTTCGTGGAATGCCTGCTCGTGGTCGGACGGGAAGGGGGCCGGAGCCGCCGTGATGTGGGCGGCTGCGGCAGGCGGCGCGGTGCTGGTGCAGGTGAAGACCCTGGCCTCGGAGGCATCCGTGTGGGGCGATTGTGTTCGGTGCCTGCTGGGGCGAGGGCGCGTTCGCGCGCCGGCGGGTTGCCGGTGCGCGAACGCCCTCGCGTGGTGTTGCGGTGGGTTGTCTGCGCGGGTGTGTGCGGGTCAGTACTGGGTGGTGGCGGTGACGCCGCTGAACGCGGTCCTGCCGTAGAGGCTGAGGTAGCGGTAGCCGGCTGTCGAGTTGGTGACGGTGATGTTCTGGGTGCCGGTGCTCTTGGTGGAGGAGGCGGTGTGGGCGGTGTTCGAGGCCCAGGTGTCGGCGTTGTAGTAGAGATAGGCCGTGCCGGTGCCGCCGGTCGTGGTGACGTCGAGGGTCACGGCGCCGGCGGGCATGTAGATGCACAGCCGGTCCAGGCGCGGGAGTAGGTGCACCAGTACGATCGCAGCGGCGGCCGCCAGCTGCTCGGGTCCTTGTCGGCCTTCGCCCGGTTCGAGGCGGCGGAGACCGCGACCAGCTAGGTCGGCTGCCGGCAGGTGAGCTCGGCCGCGGGCAGGGGCAGCGATTCCGGCAACCGGATCGGTGCGTGGTCCATCAGGAGAACGCCCTCGCTGTCCCGGATGGTGAGGGCTTCTGCGGGCAGGGCCGCGAGCCGGGTGAGCTCTTGGCCGAAGAGGTAGTGGATGGCGCTGCGGTGCGGAGGTCGAGCGGGAGCCGTACGGCACAGAACTCATGCCGAGATCGAACTCAGTGCACTCTCATTTCACATTGCGAGATCCAGAGCAATCGACACGACTCGGCCAGTCGGTCGTTTCCGCAGGTCAGCGAGGCGCTGACCTGCGGAAACCTCCGAGACATCGCAGTGGCCTGGGAAGGGCAGGGCTTCGCGCCCGTCGCCCCGGACGAGCTGCACTACCAGGACACAGGGGCACGACGCTCCTCGTTCCAGTCCTACGCCCAGGCGGTCGACTGGAGGGATCGGGGCCACGTGGAGCGGGCTCTGCTGGTCTTCGAGGAGCTGATGCGGGTCGCCCGGCGTGATGAGTGGCAGGGCAAGTGGCTGGAGGACCTCACCGTCCCGCTGGAGCGGTCCACCGCGACCTCTCCGACGACCCCGCCGGCGCCATCGGTAGCGCCAAGCAGCTGATCGAGGCCACCGCCAAGACAGTCCTGCGCGAACGCGGCCTGCCCGTCGACGAGAACGCCAAGATGCCCGCCCTGATCAAGCAGGCCCAGAAAGCCCTCGCTCTGGACGCCTCCGCCGCCTCAGCGCCTCGCCCGCAGTACAGCATTCGGCCCACCAGTGCTCCACCGAAGACGACCTCGCCCACGCCGACCAGCGAGGACTGGATGGCCAGCGCCGTGCCGAACGGGCCATGGTGGCCACCGCCGCCAGCAGCAGCGTTCTCACAGGGGGCCCTGGCCTCAGGCTGGCAGTGCGCCGAAGGTGGCGTTTAGAAGGCTCGCTAAAGTTGAGTGCCACCTTGTCAAGAAAGCTTTTGTGGCGCTATAACTTTCTCGTCGAGGTGCCCGGGCGGGAGAACAGGGCTGGGCAGGTCCGGCGCCATGCCGTCCGTGGGCACCCGTGACCGTTCACGACTGTGAGGAGCTGATCCCCCTTGCTGATGCGTACCAACTCCCTGCGCGACCTCGACCGGCTCTCCCGCCCCCGCAGGATCACCATCACGGCCAAGGTCGAACGCGAGGCCATCTCCGTCTGACCCCGGCGGCGCGGCCTGGACGTTCGTTCCCAGTCCCTGCCGCGCCGACCGGCCGCCGCCCTGCCGGGTGTCGCTCGCCTGCACCGGCGAGCACCCTGGGCGCCAGCGGACCCGTTCGTATGGGCCCGGACCCACCTTCCGGTCCGGGCCCGTACGGCGGGTCGCCAGCGGGGTGCCCGGCGTGGTCCACGGCCGGCCGCCCTTGCCCGGGTGCGGTCGCGTGCGCGGCCTTGGGCGCGCACGGTTGAACCATGGGGATCGTGGTTCTGCTGGAGCTGGTTGAGCCGTTGGACGCGCGCATCCTGGGGGTGGGCGGTGATCCGGTGGACGTCCTGTCGGTGCGCCGGGTCCACGCCGCTCTCTCGGATCCGGATGCCCCCGATGGCCCGGGGCCTTCGACCGCGTGCGGAATGGACACCGGCGCGATGGTGGTCGAGCGATGGAGCCCGGAACGGCCGGGGCAGGGGTGGCATCCGCCGCGTTGGGCCGGATACGTCTGCCTGACCTGTGATGCCGCTGTCCGCGCCTTCTGATTCAGGAATGCGGCGGGCCGGCTGGGCCTATCGGGCCCGCGGCGGACTGTCATCGTCGTGGGGGGTGTCGATGGCGTCGCGCAGGGCGGGCAGGTCCGTGATGGCGGCCTGTTCGGCGAAGCGGGCCAGAAGCCTACGGAGGCCCCGCTCGTCCCGGTCTCGGACTGCTTCGCCTATGGCCGCCGCCAGCGACGCCTGGGTATGGGGGTCGGGGGTGCGCACCTGCCGCGCGGCCTGCGGCCCTTCCACCGCTCGCCTCCCGTTCACTTGTGGTCCTGGCCGCTGGGCGCGGCGTCTCCCGTCCTTGCACGGCTGCGGCGACCGGCCGCCCCACCCCGTGCGGGGCGAAGACTACCTCCCCAACCGGCACCGAAAAATCTATGCCCGCCGGAGTAGACATTGCCGCGCACCGTGGTTAATGTTTCTCTCGTAGACGAGGTCAGCGGTACCCGCCAGACACGAACTGGCGGGCAGCAGTACAGAAGTTCGCAGGTAGGAACGGTTGCAGGGTCCTGAAGCCAGGGATGGTGCAGGACGGCGACGGGACTGGCGGCCGGGCCAGGTGGCCCGCAGGCATCAGGGGTCGCCACCGAGCGGTACCGCAGTTCGGTAAGCGCAGTACCAGCAGTGTGAAGTCGAGTTGGGCAGTACCAGCAGTCGAAGTACGCGGTATCCCGGTGAAGGCGCCCAGACTGCGGGCGCGCGCGCTGGGAGTCCGGCAGTGGGGTTCCAAGCCGAGTGGTTAGCAGGACGGGCGACGGGGCTGGCTGCCGGACCCGGTGGACCGCAAGGACCGCCACAGCAGCACCGAGTGGTTGGCACTACCACGCAGTTCGAAGTACAAGCAGTTCCGCAGTACCAAGCAGTTCGCAGTACCAGGCCAGTACAGAGGATGAATGGAGGGGACAGAGCGCCATCAGGATCGCCCGGCCCGTGAGGAAGTCGCCCGGGCGGAATCCGAAGACCCCAAGGCAAGGACGGTGGTTTCCGGTCACGCATACGCGATCCCCGCACACCCCCTCCCCCGGGGCAGTGCGGATACAAGGAAGCCGGCCACAAGGCCGGCAGATGGTGTAAAACCCTTCGGGGCCCCGGGAGCCGAAATGGCCCCGGGGCCCCTCAGCGCGTCCCCGGACACAACAACAAGAAGAGGTGCAGTGACCACGGCAACCATTCGACCGCATACCCCCGACTCCCTCGACGACGACGACTACCCCGCCTACACCATGGGCCGCGCCGCCGAGATGACCGGCACCACCCCTGGCTTCCTGCGAGCCCTCGGCGAACACCGCCTCATCACCCCCCTGCGCTCCGACGGCGGCCACCGCCGCTACTCCCGCTACCAACTGCGCATCGCCATGCGCGCCCGCGACCTCGTCGACCAGGGCACCCCCATCGAGGCCGCCTGCCGCATCGTCATCCTCGAAGACCAACTCGAAGAAGCCCTGCGCATCAACGAAGAGCTCCGCCGTTCCCCGCGCGGCCAGGAGTCCGCCGCCGACACCTGACCCGCCTGCCAGGCCGACGAGACCGGTCCGCGGTGAGCGACGGGCGCTCACCGCAGGCCGCCCCGGGACACGACTACCCCTCAGTCCCCGATCGCCGGCCGACCGTTCTCCAACGGCCAGGCTGCCCAACCCCCTGTCTCACTGGCGCGGACCGGTTCCAGGCGCCCGGACCTTGACTCGGGGGGCGCTACGGTGGGGTTGCGCTGCCGAACGCGGGTCGTCAGGCAAGTCGCCCGCTTTGCGGGCGCCCCGGCCCGCCCGAGACCGGGGCTGCGAGGAGTACTCGGTGGCGGTCCCCGCGGAGTCCGACCCCCTGCCCTCGACATCCGCCTGCGATCGGGGACCGGCGCCCTGGTGTTCGACGCGATGGGCGACCGGGACCAGGACAGCGGCCGAAATGCTGAACGCCGTCGCGGACAGCGCCCTGGGCACGCGACTGCCGGCGCGTCGGCGCCGGCAGGGCGGGCCTAGAAGCTGAGCAGGCCGATGGCGTGGCCGTCGGGGTCGACCACCGGCCACGTGTCCAGGCCGCGGGCGCGCATGGCGGCGGCTGCGGTGTCGGCGGGCATGTCGGCGGTGGCGAACGGGGCCTGGTCGAGGACGATGTCGCGCACAGGGGTGCGCTCGGTGGCCCGGGTGCGGGTCTGGAACGGGGCGAGGTGCATGCGGGTCAGCAGCCCGGCGCAGCGGCCGTCGTCGTCGCGGACCAGGAGGTGGTCGGCGCCGGAGCTGTGCAGGATGTCGATCGCCATGTCGACCATGACGTCGTCGCTGATCTGCAGCTCGGGGTGTCTCATGAGGTCGCCGACCGTGGCGGTGGTCGCGGGGTGTTCGAGGGTGAGGGTCATGGGCGGACTCCTTGGTGTCGGTTTCCGCCGGGGCCGGCGGTGGTCGGGGCCTCGGCGGTGGGATGGCCGGCGGGGTCCGCCGGAGCGGGCCGGGACTCGTGTTTCGCGCTGGTGAGTCGTGGGGGGGCGGGCCCCGTCCGGCGGCCCGGGCCCCCAACAACACAACACAGCCGGGGGCCCACCGACCAGGAGGGCCGCCCCGGCCGCGGGGGCACCACGTTGGGAGGGACCCCGCACGGGC
>NZ_JBHXTL010000145.1:0-17642 GCF_042677365.1 Kitasatospora sp. NPDC127116 | reverse complement strand
GTTTGCCGGGGGGGGACGGCCGTGGGGGCCGGGCACGTGTTTTTGGCGGTGGTTATGGTTTTGGGCCTGCCCCCGGGGGCCGGGCAGGCCCCACACCTGCCTCCTAGGCGGCGAGGGCGACGCGCCTCGGTGCCCGGCGGCGGCCGGAGGAGCCCTGGTTGTCGCGGCCCGCGCCGGTCGCGCGGGTGTCACCCGCCGCGTGGGCGGGGCGTCCTCGACGGTTACGGCTGGTGGACGGGCTGCGGCGGGGGCGTTCGACGACGGGGGCGGCGATCACGGTGGGGATGCCGGTGGGCACGCGGGCGCCGGTGATGCGGGCGAGGTCCTCGTCGCCGGCGCTGACCCTGGTGGTGACGGGGGTGATGGCGGCCGTGGTCATCATGCGGGCCATCTCGCGGCGCTGGTTGGGCAGGACGAGGGTGACGACGGTGCCGGACTCGCCGGCCCGGGCGGTGCGGCCGCCGCGGTGGAGGTAGTCCTTGTGGTCGCTCGGCGGGTCGAGGTTGACGACGAGGTCGAGGCCGTCGACGTGGATGCCGCGGGCGGCGACGTTGGTGGCGATCAGGGCCGTGACCTGGCCGGTGCGGAACTGCTCCAGGGTGCGGGTGCGTTGCGGCTGGGACTTGCCGCCGTGCAGGGCGGCGGCCTTCACGCCGTTGGCGAGCAGGTCGTCCACCAGGCGGTCGGCGCCGTGCTTGGTGTCGATGAACATGATCACCCGGCCGTCGCGGGAGGCGATGTGGGCGATCGTGGCGTTCTTGTCGTAGTTCTGCACGTGCAGCACGTGGTGTTCCATGGTGCTGACCGCTCCCGCGGACGGGTCCACCGAGTGGGTGACCGGGTCCTTGAGGAAGCGCCGCACCAGGCGGTCGACATTGCGGTCCAGGGTGGCGGAGAACAGCATGGTCTGGCCGCCTTCGGCGACCTGCTCCAGAAGCTCGGTGACCTGCGGCAGGAAGCCCATGTCGGCCATCTGGTCGGCCTCGTCGAGCACCGTGATGCCGACCCCGTCCAGCCGGCAGTCGCCGCGCTGGATCAGGTCCTTGAGCCGGCCGGGCGTGGCCACCACGACCTCCGCCCCGCGGTTCAGCGCCTGGGCCTGGCGGCCGATCGACATCCCGCCCACCACGGCCGCCATCCGCAGCCGCACCGCGTGGGCGAACGGGGTGAGGGCGTCGGTGACCTGCTGCGCGAGCTCGCGGGTGGGGACCAGCACCAGGGCCAGCGGGCGGCGCGGCTCGGCGCGCCGGCCGGCGGTGCGGGCCAGCACCGCGAGGCCGAACGCGATGGTCTTGCCGGAGCCCGTCCGTCCACGTCCGAGGACGTCGCGTCCGGCCAGCGAGTTCGGCAGCGTCGCGGCCTGGATCGGGAACGGCGCCGTGACGCCCTGCCGGGTCAGGGTGGAGAGCAGGGCCTTCGGCATGTCCAGTGCGTCGAACGCCTCGACGGCCGGCAGCGCCGGGGTGGTGCTCACCGGCATCGCGAACTCGCCCTGCGGAGAAGAACCCTGGCGGCCGCCACGGCCGCCGGCGGGCCGGTCGCCGTAGAAGGAGCTGCCGCCGGAGCGGGAGGAGGACGAGGAACGGGAGTTGGCGTTCTGGTACGGGGAGCGGCTGGAGCGGTTCATGTGAGACCTTCCTGGGGCGGCACGTCGCGAGGAAGCTCCGCAGCGCGGGGCGCCGGCAGGAGGCCGCAAGGAACGGGCCGAAGTGTGGAGTGCGGGGCGTGGACGGTGGAACCGTGCGGCACGTCACCTTGAGGTCGGCGCTCGCCGCGGAGGGCGGGAGCGGAGAACCTCGAACCGCGGGGTGTCACGGCAGGGCGGCGATCCGGACGCGGCGCTGTGCGTCTCGCGTGGGGATGGCCGCCGGTGGCGGAGCCAGGGGGCCGGAATCAGCCGGGGAAGCGCGTCGTGGCGCAATGCCGAGGGGCCCGCACCGGGCATCATGTACGCGGTGCGGGCCCCTCGCTACCAGGCGGGTGCCGTGGCAGAAAAACTACAGCGGACGAATGTTCTCGGCCTGCGGGCCCTTCTGGCCCTGCGTGACGTCGAACTCGACCTTCTGGCCCTCGAGCAGCTCACGGAAGCCGTTGGCGTTGATGTTCGAGTAGTGGGCGAAGACGTCAGCGCCGCCACCGTCCTGCTCGATGAAGCCGAAGCCCTTTTCCGCGTTGAACCACTTCACAGTGCCATTAGCCATAAAGAAATCTCCTTCAAGGGGCTGTCCGAAGCCCGCACAGCGCGCGCTTCGAGTCGCCGCGATGAGCACCCACCCGGGGAAGAGCCGGGAAACAAAAAGGCGCCTGCGAAACATCAGCAGGCGCACACAAAGTTCATGGGAACCACTACTGCAACTAAAGCGACTCTAGCAGGCCCAGGCCCGTCGCGGGTGGATATTTCACCCCCACTTCTCCGGGAGCCTTCCCCCGGGGCCGTCGGCCGCGAGGCGACAGGACCACCAACACACATGGAGAGTGGCCTGGTTGAGCGATCACCCGTACTCCTTCGGCGCCGACCACTCGCCTTCCCCGGGGAAGGCGAGTCGCGCGGGTGCGCAGCGCCTGCCCTGGCCGCGCCAGACCCGTGAAAGCGACGCACCACGCCCACCGGCGCCATCCGGGGGCGCGCTGGACGGCTTGCGCGAAATTCCTGTCGTAGCTCCGAAATTGAGTGCGTCGAGAAGTCCCGCTCCCGCGACTTTCGGCGCATACTGCAGGGAATGACGAAATCTGCAGCAGTCCGCCGTGTCCTGCCCACCAGTCCCTTCAAGGCCCGGATCGAAGCGCCGCGCAAGCACTTCGCCGTCGGCGACCGCGTCACCCACGACACGTACGGCCTCGGCCGGGCCATCGGCGTCGAAGGCGACAGCGACATCGCGGTACTCGTCGACTTCGGATCGCGGCGGGAACGCATCACCCAGCCCTACGCCGCGATGTTCAAACTCTGACCCAGGGCGCACGCGGCTCTCCGCCGAGTGTGCCGCGCGTGTGCGGACCCCTGCGGTACGCCCCTGGCTCGCCGCGTCGGCACGCCGTCCAGGGGACGCGCACCCCGATCGGGTCGAACGGGAATCCGCAGCTCCGGCCCTGTAGCCTCGCCGGCCATGGCTGGAACAGCATGTGACGAAACGTCAAGGGCGGCTGGCTGCGGGCTGGGCAGGCGATAAACTCTGCGCGTGGATGACAAACATCTGTTTGAGTCCGTCTGTGCAGTGCTCTCCCTCCGAGGGTTCGAACTGGCGCCGCCCCAGGTGGCCGGGCTCTGCGCCCGGCGGCGTCCGGGGATCGGCCTGGTGCTGGAATGGAGCCCGGGCCAGGACCTGATCGGACCGACCCTCCACGCCTGCCCGCATCCCGCCGACGCCGCCGGGCGCACCGAGTTCCGCGGCATCCGCGGCGCGCTGATGCTGGCCCTGGCGGAGGTCCTCGGCTCCGAGGGCTTCACCGTCACCGCCCTCGGAGCCGACCTGCTCGTCACCGCCGGCCCGTACGATCCGGGCGATGCCCCGACCCTCACGGCTGCTCTCAACTGCCCCGCACCACGACGCAGCCGATCGGCGTGTCAGGTCGCCGCCATGTAGCGCCGTGCCGTGCAGCAGGCGCAAGGCCCGTGGTCGCCGTGGCCGCTGCCCCGGCCCGTGGGCGCCGCGGAGGCCGTGTCCTATTCTGGTGGGCATGTCGAACCCTGACGGGCTGCTCGTCGACATCGCCGCGATGGTCGAGTCCGAGCACAGCAATCAGATGTCCCTGACCGTGGTGGTCCCCGGCGCGGTGATCACCGGCAGGCTCGCGCCGGTGACCCTGTGGTGGGAACGGGTGGCGGAGGTCCTCCAGGCCTCGGAGCACCTGAAGCCGTTCGCCGCTCTCTTTGCCCCGCCCGCCGACGGCCCGCCCGCACGGCCCACCCATCTGCATCTCCACCGGGCGAAGATCCTTCAGGGCGACTTCGGGCTGCCCCACACCGGCGGCATGTACCGCATCGCCATCGAGGATGTCAGCAGCTGGACGGTCGGGGACCTCAGCTACTCCGATTCCTGAGGACCACGGCAGGCCGAGCGGCCGCCCGGCTCGACGCCCTACGTCCCCGCTGCAAGGAGTCGCTGAGCCTCGAGCGGGGTGTCGTGACCGCTGGCCCGGGTGTCGGGGTGGAGCCGCTGACGGCCCCGGCCGGAGAGACGAAGGGCACAGCGGGCAGGCGGAAGGCGCCGGCGCCCCGGGCGGTGCCGTCCATCTCCGAGCGGACCATCCCGAGGACGCGCCCGGCGGCGTCCAGCCCGGCCGCGCCCTCCAGTCGCCACGTCTTGTGCCGCGCTGCGGTGTTGCCGTCCGGGGTGACGGCCAGAGCGTGCAGCGCGAGGCCGTCCCCGATCCGGCCCCTGCGGCGTGGCCGTGCGGCTGGAGGGAGCTGTGGCCGGGTTGCCGGTCCGGTCAGGTGTCCGCGGCGGGTTCCTGGTGGTGTTGGGTGCGGCGGAGTTGCTCGTTGATGCGCAGGGCTTCTTCGAGTTGGTCTTCGAGGATGACGATGCGGCAGGCGGCTTCGATGGGGGTGCCCTGGTCGACGAGGTCGCGGGCGCGCATGGCGATGCGTAGTTGGTAGCGGGAGTAGCGGCGGTGGCCGCCGTCGGAGCGCAGGGGGGTGATGAGGCGGTGTTCGCCGAGGGCTCGTAGGAAGCCGGGGGTGGTGCCGGTCATCTCGGCGGCGCGGCCCATGGTGTAGGCGGGGTAGTCGTCGTCGTCGAGTTTGTCGGGTGTGTCGGGGCTGGCCGTTGTAGTCACTGCACCTCTCTGGTTCTCGGGGAGAACGCGTCGAGGGGCCCCGGGGCCGTGTCGGCTCCGGGGCCCCGAAGGGGAACAACACCATCTACCGGCCTGGGCCGGTCCTTCTACTTCCGCACTGCCCCGGGGGAGGGGTGTGCGGGGATCGCGAATGCGTGACCGGAAACCACCGTCCTTGCGTTGGGGTCTGCGGTGTCCGCCCGGGCGAGTGTTCACGGGCCGGGCGATCCTGATGGCGCTTGCGCCCTCCGTTCATCCTCTGTACTGAACTGTCACTTTCGTACTGCTGGTACTGCACCTGCTGAACTGCGTCCTGCTGGTCGGTGGCCGTGACGGCCCACCCGGTCCGGCAGCCCGGGCCCGCCGGCCGCCCCGCGTCTGCGGTGGCCTGGAACCCCACTGCCCGGACTCCTCGGCACGCGCGCCCGCAGTCTGGGCGCCTTTGCCGAGGTCCTGCTTGTCTGGCGACTGCCGGGTACTGCACTCACTGAACTGCGCACTGCTCGGTACCGCTGGTGGCGGCCCCTGATGCCTGCGGGCCGCCCGGTCCGGCAGCCAGTCCCGTCGCCGTCCTGCGCCTGCCTGGCTTCGGAACTCCACTGCCGGACCGAACTGCGAACTTCGGTCCAACAACCCCGGCCAGTTCGTGTCTGGCCGGTATCGCCGACTGCTGTCTACGAGAGAAACGTTAGACCCACCCACGAGCAATGTCTACTCCGGCGCGCATAGATTTTGCGGCACCCGTGTGTGAGGTAGTCTTCCGCTGCGCGGCGGCGGCAACCCCCCGAGCCGCCGCCGTGCGCCCGAAGAAACGAGCGACACACCGCATGGAGGCGGCAGTGGAAGAGCTGGGGCCCACAGCACCAGAGACGGCCCGGAACGGACAGGCGGCCCTGATCGAAGCGATTACCGAGGCCGTGCGCAACGGTGACGACCGCCCCGTCCGCCGGCTGCTGGCCCGCTTCGCCGAACAGGCCACCATCGCCGACCTGTACGCCCTGCGCGACGCCCTCGACACCACCCGCCCATCCGGCGACCACGGGCAGAGGTGACTCCTGCCGGAACGCACTCGCGACCCTGCCCGGCCAGGCGTTCAGGTCGACCCCGGGCCTGGCGTCGCGGCTGCTGCGAAATGCGCGCTCGCCCTGGCTGGCCGGTGCGAGGGAGCGGGTTCCGCAGGCCAACTGGCTCCGGCACCGTGCCCGTGTCGGCCGGCGCCCGGCACGGCTGGGCCGTTCGCACCTGCCCGAGGTCGATGTCGCGGCGCACCACCGTGGCGCCGGACTCGAACCGGGCGCCCGGCGGGGGCGGTCGGTCTCTCGTCGTCGGTCAGCGCTTGGAGGCCGACGCTGGCCGGATTGAACGGCCCGGCGCCGGCCACCCTGCCACGTTGTGTGGCCGGTGGCCGGCGCCGGTAGTGCCGCCCCGGGTCAGGCCGCGATCGTGAGGTCGGCGCGGCCGAACAGGAGCGCGTAGCCGCGGGGAAGGCCGGCGAGGAGGCGGTCGGTGAGGTGGTCGCCGGCGAGGTCGTTGAGGGCGGCCAGGACGGAGGACGCGTCCCAGCGGGCGCTGGTGAGGCTGGTGTTCAGGGCGCGGGCGACGGCTTCGACGAAGGCGGGCGCTGCGACCGGCTGGGGCAGGGGGATCTGGGCGGCGAAGACGGCGCGTGCCCGGTCGGGGAGGCTGGCGGCGACGTCGCAGCGCTCCTCGCCGGTGAGCTGGGAGCCGAGGACGGCCAGGACAGCGTGCAGGACGCGTTCGGCCTCCTCGTCGGAGGTGTAGCGGCCGAGGGTACGGACCTGCTGGAGAAGGAGACGGTACCGGGTCATGGCGGTGGTGGCCTTCCAGGGGTGGGCCGCCGCTGGCGGTACGGCGGCGCGAAGGTAGGGGTCAGGGCCGGTGGCCGGGCTGGGGGCGGCCGAACAGGAGGTCGTAGCCGGGCGGCAGCTGGAGCAGGACACGCTCGATGAGGTCGTCGCCGGCCGCGTCGGCCACGGTGCTGAGGACGGCGCCGATGTCCCACAGGGCGGTGGTCTCGGTGGCGCCCTCGATCCAGGCCGCCGTCGCGCGCACGAACCTCTCCGGGCTGAGCGGCTCGACCGCCCGCAGCGGGCTGAGCAGGACCAGGGCCATGGTCTCCGGCAGGCGGGCGGCCAGTTCGGCGCGCACACCGCCCGCCAGGTGGGCGCCGAGCAGGGCCAGAACGACACGCGCCGCCCGCTCGGCCTCCTGGGGTGTGTCGTACTCACCGCGTTCCCGGATCTCCTCCAGGAACGCCTCCCATCGAAGAGTCACCACAGTTCTCCCTCTGTCCCAAGGACGGGCGCGAACGCCGTCGGCGCCCGGTCAGGGCTCGACGATCAGGCGCCCGTTCAGACCGGTGAGCTTGAGCAGCCGGACCACGCAGCGGCCGGCGCCGCGAAGGGCCAGGCGCCCGCCGCACCGGTCGGCCTGGTTGTGGGCCTGGACCAGGACGCCCAGGCCCGCACAATCCATGAACGTCACCTCCGACAGGTCGAGGACCACCTCCCGATGTGACTTGAGCGCGGCGGTCAGGGCACGGCGCAGCGAGGGGGCGGTGCCGAGGTCGATCTCGCCGTCCGCCCGGACCACGAAGGGGTCGTGCCCTTGGTCGTGCATGGTGTCTCTAGCTGTCGGCCCGGGACGCCGTGGTGTGCAGGGGCCGCTGGGCCGGGCGGGTCGTGGCCGGGTGGGGTGGCCGTCCCGCAGGGCCCGGGGGATTGGCGGTGCGGGACGGCGGTCCGGGGGCCGGTCAGGCCTGGATCTGCTTGCGGCTTCCGCTATGGCTGATCTCGATCTTGCGGGGCTTGGCCTTCTCGGCGACAGGGATCTTCAAGGTCAGTACGCCGGCGTCGTAGTCGGCGCTGATCCCCGCGGGGTCGAGGGTGTCGGAGAGCATGACCTGGCGGGAGAACACGCCGAGCGGTCGCTCGGACAGCTCCCACTTCACATTGTCGCCCTCGTGGCGGGGGCGGCGTTCAGCCTTGACCGTCAGCATGTTCCGTTCGACGTCGATGTCGATCGCCTGCGGGTCCACCCCGGGCAGGTCGAAGCAGATCACGTACTCGTCGCCGACACGGCAGGCGTCCAGCGGCATCGGGGCCGGCCGGGACCAAGTGCCGTTCGTGCCCAGGAACTGCTGGGTCAGACGGTCCAGCTCGCGGAACGGGTCAGTGCGCATCAGCATCGCGAAACACCTCCACTGATCGATGGGAGCCAGTGCGCTTCACCTGAATCTGTTCTAGCATGTCATCCATCCGATGACAAGCAGCGAAGTCGCCAAAGGAGTGACACCTATGGGAAAGCGGCCCGACCCGCCCGCCACCGGCGGCAGCCCACCCACAGGACCGGCGTCCTTCCTCGCCGCCACTGCGGCGCTCGCCGCCATCGACGACGCCGTCCGCACCGCCCAGAACACCAGCCCGGCCGCCCGGCCCGGCGCCGGTGCACCGGACGAGGGACCGAGGCCGGCCCTGGCCGCGCTGGTGCTGCTGCGCGAACTGCGCACCGAGCTCGCCGGCTGGGAGGCGGGCCTGGTGGAGAGCGCCCGCGCCGGTGGCGCCACCTGGGCCGACCTCGCCCGGCCCATGGGCGTCGCCAGCCGCCAGGCCGCCGAGAACCGCTACCTGCGCCTGCGCCCCGCCGACAGCGGCTCCACCGACGCGGAGACCGGAGCGGAGCGCGTCAAAGCCGTACGCGACCGCCGGGCCGCCGACCGCGCTGTCACCGCCTGGGCCCGCGACAACGCAGCCGACCTGCGCGTCCTCGCCGCCCAGATCACTGCCGCGCCCGGCCTCACACCCCGGGCCCGCCCAGCGCTGACCGAGCTCACAACCGCCCTCGGCGCCCCCGACCCGGCCGACCTGATAGCGCCCCTCGCCGACATGCGACCCCACCTCGCCGCCGCCCACCCGGACCTCGCTGCCCGCCTCGACGACCTCACCAACCGCACCGACCGCCTCCGCCATGACAGCGACCAACGACGAACCTGACCCCCTCATCACCGAAGACCGCTGGCAGCACATCGAAGACCGGCTCGCCGCCATCGAACGCCGCATCCGCGAGCACAGCAGTGACGCCATTGCCACCGTCGACGCCTGCCTGGCCAGACTCGACGCCCTCCGCCACGACCTGGCCCACGGGCGGCGCGGGAGGCGGGCAGGTCACGCGGCATTCGCCAGCTCGGGCAGCCAGCCCGGCAGCCATCCCCGCCCGGCTCAGACCCGGGTCCTGCGAGCGCACCAGTCGGTGCAGTAGCGGCGGGCGCGGCCGGTGGAGGCCGGCGGCATGCCTGGGCGCCGCCCGGGCAATGGCCCGGCGGAACCGGAGCGGCCAGGTGTTGATGAGAATCCGCGATTTCCCCCCAGACCTGCTCGACCTCAGGCCGTCCGACGATCAACGAAGCGGGGAGGCCGGGTGAGTAGGCCGTTTCCGACGCCGTCAACGGCAGGGCGGGTACCGTGCGCGTCGGCCCGCGGCGGTGCGTTCAGGGCTCGGGATAGCCGGGGCCCGGCGTGGCCTCGACCAGGGCGGCGTTCAGCGTTGTCAGCGCGGCGATCACCGCGCTGACCTGCCCACCGGGCAGCCCAGGGAGCAGCTGGCGCAGTGTCGATTCGGCGTCCCGGTTCCTGGCTTTCTGCCGTGTCGCCGCGCGCTGGGATGCCTCCTGCGTCCTTACAGCCCTCGTCGGTGATCAGCTCACGACGGCTTCCTCACCTACCTCCTACTCCCCCCGCGGCTACGCGCTTCTGTCGCCGCCGTCTGGCCCTTGCCGGCCCGGACGGCCGCTGATCCGTCCCGCGCGCATGAACGGACGAATATCGGTAAAAAGGGGTGAAGAAGGGGCGGTGCGGTTGCGGCGTCCGGCGGACGACTGGAGGACCTGATGAGCGACCTGTGGCAAGGCGAAGGAGAAGGTCGGTGACCTGACCGGTGACGAGGAGCTCAAGGGCGAGGGCCAGGCCGACCAGGTCGATTCGAAGGTCAGGCAGGCCGCGGACGATGTCAAGGACGCCGTACAAGGCGCCGCCGACCGGGTGAAAGGCGCCCTGAAGCGGAACGACTGACCAAGGGAGGCACCGGCATGGCCCTGTTCCTGTTCATCCTGTTCATCGCCGTGGTGTTCGGCTTCGTCGGCGCCCTCGTGAAGGGCCTGCTGTGGCTGCTCGTCATCGGCGCCGTGCTGTTCGTCGCAGCCCTGGTGCTCGGCGGCGTGCGCCTGGGCCGCGGGCGAGGTGCACCCAGATAGGTGCGGGCCCCGGGGCGTACCGTCCGCACAGGGGACAGGCCGCCTGTGTAGGCGCTGCGCTGGCCTCTGCGACAGGATCCTCGGGGGACAGGACCGGCTCTGGGGTGGCACGTGTTGGCAGGTCCCCCGCCTCTCCCGCCCCACCTGCGCCCATCGGTGTCTCGCAGCGGCATTCCGTAACCGGCTACGGGGGACGGGAGTTACCGGTTTCGTGACCGAGACCGCCCAGGTGCATCAGAACCGGTCTCGGCGTACCGGGCACCCCTGGTCCGTGGCGCGTTGGCGGGCCCGCTGGCACGGTTTCATCTGCTGGAACGTCACAGGAGCGCGCCAGCGGGCCGCGGAACTCTGGCATCTGGAGGTTCTCAGAGCACGGTATTTCACGTGATCCCAGGCGGGGCGATAGCGGTATCGCCGGGGCACTCGGGTCTCAGCACACGGCTTTCGTCCTTGGCCGCTCTGCGCGTGCGCGTTCTCCAGTCTCAGGGGGAGCCGGGGCCGCCGCAGCCCGCGCGAAGCGTCGGTGAAAGGGAACGGTGAGGCGTAGCCCGGATCGTCGAGTTCAACTGGCCGTGGCCCACTGGGTGGTTCGCGCGTGCAGAGGGGAGACGACTGCGGCGTAGCAGTTTCCGGGCAGGTCGGTGACCCAGTCGAAGGTGTCGAGGGTGACGCCGTGCTGGGCGGCGGCGTGGAGCATGTCGGCCAGCAGAGCGGTCGCGGTGGCTTTCTGCTCCTCGGTGCCGGGTGTGGTGCGGCGCTGAGCGGCTTCGTTGATGCGGTCGGTCAGGTCGCGGTGCCTGAGGACGGCGCGGTAGCACGTGCTGGGCAGGTCGGTGACCCAGTCGAAGGTGTCGAGGGTGATGCCGTGTTTCGCTGCGGCGTGGAGGATGTCGGCCAGCAGGGCGGTCGCGGCGGCGCGGTCCTGCTCGGTGCCCTCGTCCGGGCGGCGCTGAGCGGCTTCGTTGACGCGGTCGGCCAGGTCACGGCGCCTGGCCATGGCGCGGTAGCACGTGCCGGGCAGGTCGGTGACCCAGTCAAAGACATCGAGGGTGACGCCGTGCTGGGCGGCGGCCCGGAGCATGTCGGCCAGCAGGGCCGTCGCGGCGCCTTTGTCCTGCTCGGTGCCCTGGTCGAGGCGTCGCTCGGCGGCGGCGTTGACGCGGTCGGCCAGGGTGCGGTTCTTGCGGTCGGTGTACTGGTACACGCTTCTGTCTCCTCGGTCGGTCGGGTGGCCGTCGGCGTGGCCGGGGTTCGTTTCCGGCTGTCGAAGCGGGTGATGGCGGCGGTGCCGCAGAGGGTGTGGACGCCGAACCGGGTGCTGCACGCGCGTCCCGCCGGGCCAGGCTCGGCTCTGGCGGGACGCTCGGTTCGATGCGACTCGTGTGAGGCGCCCCCGACCCTTGCCTGTGGCGTGTGCCGGGCGCGGACGGCCGAGCGGTGCGGGGGTGCGGCCGGCCGGGCTGGTTAGGCGTACGGCGGGCCGCACCCCGGTGGGAGGGTTACAGGCTGTGGGTGAGGTGGTCGGTCAGGAGGCGGGTGAAGCGGGCCGGGTCGGGCAGGTCGCCGCCCTCGGCGAGCAGGGCGCTGCCGTGGACGAGTTCGGCGATGTCGGCCAGGACCGGGTCGTCGGACTTCGCCCCGTGGGCCCGGTGCAGGGCGGTGATCAGGGGGTGGGTGGGGTTGAGCTCCAGGATCCGCTTCACGGTGGGCAGTTCCTGGCCCATGGCCCGGTACATCTTCTCCAGGGTGGGGGTCAGGTCGTGGGCGTCGCCGACCAGGCAGGCGGCGGAGGTGGTGAGCCGGGTGGAGAGGCGGACATGCTTGACGTGCTCGGCCAGGGTGGCCTGCAGCCAGGTGAGGAGGTCGGCGAACTCCTCCTCGCGCCGGGCCTTCTGCGCCTTCGCCTCGTCGTCGCCGTCGGTGTCGGCGTCGTCGCCGAGGTCGACCTGGCCCTTGGCGATGGACTGGAAGCGGTGGCCCTCGAAGGCGGGGACCTGGTCGGTCCAGACCTCGTCGACGGGGTCGGTGAGGATCAGGACCTCGTAGCCCTTGGCGGCGAAGGCCTCCATGTGCGGGGAGTTCTCCACCATCTGGCGGTTCTCGCCGGTCAGGTAGTAGATGGTGTCCTGGCCGTCCTTCATCCGCGCGACGTACTCGCGCAGCGTGGTCGTCTTCTGCGCGTCGTGGGTGGAGGCGGCCGAGACCAGCGGCAGCAGCGCGTCGGTGTTGTCGCGGTCCTCGAGCAGGCCTTCCTTGATCACCCGGCCGAACTGCTCCCACGCCGTGGTGTAGGCCTCGGGGTTGGTGGCCTGCATGTCCTTGAGGGCGGCGAGGACCTTCTTGACGAGTCGCCGGCGGACCGCGGTGATCTGGCGGTCGTGCTGCAGGATCTCGCGGGAGACGTTCAGCGACAGGTCGTGGGCGTCGACGACGCCCTTGACGAAGCGCAGGTAGTTCGGCATGAGCGCGTCGCAGTCGTCCATGATGAACACCCGCTTGACGTACAGCTGCACGCCCCGCTTGGTGTCCCGGGAGAACAGGTCGAACGGCGCGTGGGCGGGGATGAACAGCAGCGCCTCGTACTCGAAGGTGCCCTCGGCGCGCATGTGGATGGTCTCGGCCGGGGCCTGCCAGTCGTGGCTGATCTGCTGGTAGAAGTCGTGGTACTCGGCCTTGGTCACCTCGCTGCGCGGGCGGGCCCACAGGGCCTTCATCGAGTTCAGCGTCTCGAGCGCGCCGGCGGGTTCGGCGCCGTCCACGGCCTCGGCCTCGGTGTCGGTCTCGGCACCGTCCGAGGTGGCGGGTTCGGCGGCCATGCGGATGGGCCAGCGGATGAAGTCCGAGTACTGCTTGACGATCTGGCGGATCTTCCACGCCGCGAGGTAGTCGCCGAGCCCGTCCTCGCCGTCGGCCGGCTTGAGGTGCAGCGTGACCGAGGTGCCCGCCGGCAGGCCGCCGGCCTCCGCGATCGTGTAGGTGCCCTCGCCGTCGGACTCCCACGCGGTGCCCTGCTCGGTGCCGGCCCGGCGGGTGTGCAGGGTGACCTTGTCGGCGACCATGAACGCCGAGTAGAAGCCGACGCCGAACTGGCCGATCAGGTTCTGCGCCGCTTCCGCGTCCTTGGCCTCCTTGATCCTGGCCAGCAGGCCGGCGGTGCCGGACTTCGCGATGGTGCCGATCAGGTCGACGACGTCCTCGCGGGTCATGCCGATGCCGTTGTCCCGCACCGTCAGGGTGCGGGCCTGCCGGTCGACCTCCAGGGTGATGTGCAGGTCCGAGGTGTCGGCCGCGAGGTCGGTGTCGGTGAGGGATTCCAGGCGGAGCTTGTCGAGGGCGTCGGAGGCGTTGGAGATCAGCTCGCGCAGGAAGATGTCCTTGTTCGAGTAGATCGAGTGGATCACCAGCTGCAGCAGCTGGCGGGTCTCCGCCTGGAACTCCAGCGTCTCGGTCGGGCTGGCCACGGGAGGCGTCTCCTTTGTGTGCACGTAGCGGGAAGGGCTCGGGTCGGGCTGCCGGGGCTGGCCGGGGTGCTGTGTGGCCGGCCCCGGGGGTGTTCAGATGTGGCTGAGGGGCTGGTAGGGCTGCTCGGGGCGGGCGGTGCCGGGTCGGGCGGTGCCGTAGCAGGACAGGAAGAGCTTCCAGCCGTCGCGGCACTCCAGCGTCGCGCCGTAGCGCACTGCGGGTGGGTCCGGGCGCGTGCTGTACCGGTCGACGCGCACGATCCCGGCGGCCGGGTCGTCGGCCGCCATGGCGGCTGCGACCAGGGCCTGCTCGACGAGGGCCACCGGAATCGACGAGCCCGTCAGGTCCGGCGCTTCCACGCTCTCGGCGCCGTCACCGTCGCCGGTGGTGATGGTGGGGGCGGTGCCGCTGGCACCGGTGATGGTCCACCACACCTGTCCGCCGCTCTCCAGGGTCACGGTCAGTCCGTAGGGGCTGTCGTCGTCACGCTGGCAGGCGCCGGTAATGCCCGGTATGCCCAGGGCACGCTCGATGAGCAGTTGCTGCAGATCGGCTGGAGTCATGGGAGTCGGCTGGGATCGGGGACGGCGCGACCGTCGTCGTCCGGAAGATTCGGGTGGTCTGCACGCCGCGAGCCGTCAGGCGTCAACTCGCGCCCCGTGTGGGGGCACAGGCGCCTCGTGCGGGCTTGCGGCGGTAAGCCGGTCCACGGCGTGCGGGTCGTGGACCGGCAGGGGTGTGACTCGGGGTGGTCACGGGCTGGCTGAGGGTGTGCGGCGCTGCCGGTTGCTGTCGGCGCGTAGCTGGTCGGCTCGGGCGGTGAGTTGATCGAGGCGGTCTGCGATCTTCGGGTGCTCCGCCTCCAGTAGGGGCCGGGTCTCGGTGAGCGGGGCGAGCAGGCGGGCGGGGTCGTTGTGGCCGAGTGCATCCAGGAGGCGCTCTATGGTGGGGGCCGCTTGTGTGCCGAGGCCGTCCAGAGCGCCGATCTGTCCGGCGAGGCGGCGCAGGTCGGCGGCGTTGTCGCGGGCCCAGGTGGTCACCGCGCGGTCGGCGGCGCGCTGGTCGCGCGTGGCCTGGACGCGTTGCTCGCCGGTGCTTCCCGCCCCGGTGCCGGCGTTCGCGCTGGGACGCAGGCGCAGGTAGCGGCGTTCGGCGGCTTGGCGGCTTTGGACGCCCAGTGGTTCGGCGAGGTCGGCCCAGGTGGCGCCGGCATCGCGAGCGGTCTCGATCAGGCCGGTCTCCCAGTCGGCGAGTTCCTCGCGCAGGTGGCGTAGCAGCAGGATTGCGGAAAGGGCCTGTTGTGGATCGCTTTGGCCTGCGTCGTCCGGGGGTGCGTGGCGGGCGGTGCGGGCGGCGGCGTCCATCATGCCCAGCGCGGCGGCGGCGGCCAGGAACGAGGCCGGCCCCACCCCGGCCGCGCCGGTGTCCTGGGTATCCATGTCGTCACTCTTTCGCTGACTGGGTGAGTGTCATCGTCTGGATGACATGCTACAACGGTTCGTGTCGCGCCGCGCCGGCGCGAACCACCCAAAGCGCTTCTGGATCGGAGGTGCCCGACGATGTCCATGCGCACTGCGGTGCCTCACCAGGCGCCCCCCGGGGCCTGGTTGCGACCGGCCCCGATTCCGATGGACGCCTGGCGCGAGGACGACCGTTTCATGATCGCGCTCGATGTGCCCGGCGTCCCGCAGGAGGCGATCGAGGTCGACGTACTGGGTCGGGTGGCGACCGTAAAGGCCGAACGCCGTCCCGCCCCCCACGGCGGGAATGCGCGCATCCAGCTCGCCGAGCGCTCCCACGGGGTGTGCGAGCGCCGGATCCAGCTGGCTGACAGTCTCGACCCGGGCCGTATCACGGCCCACCTGCAGGACGGCGTCCTGACCCTCACCGTCCCCACCGCCTCGGCCTCCCGGCCCCGCAGGATCACCATCTGTCGGCAACGGGTGAAACGAGGGCTGCGGCGATGCTGGCGAAGGCGGCGAAGTGGTCGGCCTTGCGTTCGTAGCGGCGGTGGAGGCGGCGGAAGCCGCCGACCCAACGTCATGGCTGACCGGCTACCGCCGGCTCAACCACCGCTACGAGCGTGATCCCCGCAACTACCTGGCCTTTCTCGGCCTCGGCGCCACCCTGTGCTGCTACAAACGCCTGATCCGCATCACCACATAGGACACGGTCCAAGTCGAGCGAGACGGGACACCGCCGCTGGTCCGGTTCCGGGAGCTCTGACGAATGTCCTCTGACAGGTGATCTTGACCGTCTGTCAGCAGATCTTGACCACAGCTGATGCTGAGGCGTTGGGCTGGCGTGGGCAGGACGAACGAGTGCCCCGCATCGCGAGTGGACCTATCGGAAACGGGCCCTCTGTTATTGAGGTTCGAGATCCGCAAGGATCGCATCTAACGTGCAGTCAGGAAGGCCACCGCGGGGCTACCGGGCCTGTCGGCTGCACCCCAGGGCTGTCCGCGAACTGCGAGTCAACCGAGCCAGCTGACACCCACCCCGGCAAACCGGATCTCGCTGGTGAACGATCTGCTGCCCGTCGCCGAGGAACAGGGGCCCTATGACCGCGGGCCGCAGAAGGTCAATGGCCAGGCCTACTCCACAACGCTGTCTTCCAGCTGCTCGGTCGCCACGTGGCAACTCGACCGCCAGTACACGACCTTCACCACCACCCTCGGTGCGGCGGACAGCACCGCCTCCGACACCAAGATACTGCTCTACGTCGAACTGGACGGCGTGCGAAAAATCGAGCGGAGCATGGCCGTCGGCTCCACGCTGCCCGTGACACTCGGCCTGCGCGGCGTCTTCCGCATCACCCTCGGCTCCATGTCCTGCAACAGCCGCCACCAAGAAAACGTCGGCGCGTGGATCGACCCCGTCATCACCAAGGCCCCCTGACAAACGGCCCCCCACGCCGAACTGGCCCGGCGCGAGATGGCAGCAGACGGTGTCCGGTGCAGGCCGATCCGAGGGCCGCCACCCCCATCGGGGCTGGCACGCTTGCCGGTGACGGTCATCTGTCCGTGAGGCTGTGGTCAAGATCTGCTGGCAAACGGTCAAGATCACGTGTCAGAGGACAACGAAGGCCGGCGGCCGGTTGTCCCAGCCTTGCCCCAGGTCCGGACGCAGAACAGCGTGACCTGGGGTTTTCAGGTGGGACCGTCCCAGCGAATCGGGCATACCGGGCGTGCTGGGACAGGGTGTGTCTCAGCTTTGTCCCAGGCCGACGGCGGCGCGACGGTGCCTGCCGGTGATGGCCCGGATTGTGCGTCTCGGGTCCGGCGGGCACCGGCAGCAGCGTAGCGGGCGCGGCACGCCGGCCCGGCTCTACAGCGCGGGGTGCGGCGGGTCTTCGGGGGCGACGGCTGCGATCCGCACGGTCGGCGGCCAGGGCGGGGCGGGGGCGTAGGCGTGCACGACGTTGAGCGCGGGCCGGCCTTTGGCCCGGTCGCCCTCGATCCGGGTGGAGTACAGCTCGACCTGCTGGCCGCCCTCGGTGACGGTGCGGATCGGGCGGCCGAGTCGCGGCCGGTGTTCGAGTTCGGCGCGCAGCGCTTCCAGTGCCTCGGTGGCGCCGAGCTCCTTGGCGCGCCGGGCGGCGCGGTCGGTGACCACGGCGACCGCCGGGTCCGGCTGCTGGTGCTGGTCGGTCACTCGGCGCCCTGCCGCGCCAGCAGGTCGGCGACGGCCTGGTCGACGGCGTCGGATGTCTCCCGGTCGGCGGCGAGCAGCACGCGGCCGCGGTAGGCGGCGACGATCTCGGCGACCGCGACCAGGTCCACGACGGCGGGGACCTGGTCGACCTGGTCGAGCCGGTCCATCGGCACCCGGCGCAGCAGCTGCTCGGCGAGTTCCGCGTCCAGGCGCTCGGCATCGCCGGGGAAGCCGTGGCCGGCGCGCAGCGCGGCGCGCAGTTCCTGGACCGTGTCCATCGGCGGCAGCCCGAGACAGCCGCCCCCTCGTTCGGCGGGCTGGGCGCTCATCCCCACCAACCCCTCTCCCTGTCGGCATCTCCCGGCGCCGGGCCGGGCCCTGTGGTGTCGACGGTAGCCGCCCCGAGGCTGGTCTGGGGCGGCGCCTGGCAACTCGTCCCGGACGGGGCCGCCCCGGGTCCGTCCGGGACGGACCCGGCCCG
>NZ_JBHXTL010000144.1:0-23645 GCF_042677365.1 Kitasatospora sp. NPDC127116 | reverse complement strand
GCCCGGGCCGGTTGTACGCCGCGGGGGGTCGGGCTGGGTGGGGGTCCCGACGAGTCCCCGGGCGCCTTCTACCCCCTGTAAATCGTCGGCAGCGAATCTACGTCGAGTGAATTCCGCAGCGAGATAGGCAAGTTGGACATGCGGCAGTCGATGGGAAGGGTCGGCTCCTGTTACGATAACGCCGCCGCCGAGAGCTTCTTCGCCGTACTGAAGGAGGAGATCGGCGCCCGGGTCTGGCCCGACGGCGCCACCGCCCGGGCGGAGGTCTTCTCTTTCATCGAGACCTTCTACAACCGCAGGCGCCTACGCAAACACCCCGAGTGGGGCTACCTCACGCCACTCGAGACCCGCCAGCGGCACCGGCAAGGTCACACCCTCGCAGCGTAGACGGAGAGTGTCCAACCGCAGGGTGGAACTTCACTACGGCGCTTTCCCCACCGGCCCGGACCTTCTCACCACTCGACCAGCGCGAATCCCGCCGACATACCGCCGCCGAAGCCGGCCAGGAGGATCAGGTCGCCGGGGGTGAAGGCGCCGGCGCGGGCGGCCGCGTCCAGGGTGATCGGGATGGAGGCGGCTCCCGTGTTGGCGTAGTGCGTCAGGGTGCGGTGCATGGTCGCGCGAGGCAGTGCCAGGTCGGCGAAGACGCTGTCCAGCATGGTGCCGTTGGCCTGGTGCGGTACGAAGTGGTCGATGTCGCCGGGCGCGACACCGCATTCGTGCAGGAATCCCTTGACCAGCTGCGGCAGGTGGTCACCGACGAAGTTCCGCACGCCTCGCCCGTCCATCGCGAAGTACTGGAGCCCTGCGTCGAGGACCGTCTGGTCCACCGGCATGCGGCTGCCGCCGGCGGGCACCTCGATGAGCCCCGACAGTTCGCCGAACGAGTGCAGTGAGAGGTGCCGGACACGTGGTCCGTGGTCGACCGGCGCCCCCAGGACCACGGCTCCGGCGCCGTCCCCGAACAGGATCACGGTCCTGCGGTCGGCCCGGTTCAGGATGCGGGAGTACAGGTCCGCACCGATGACCAGCGCATGGCCGCCGGTGCGGGCGAGTACGCCCTCGGCCGCGGAGAGCGCGAACACCGTGCCGGAGCAGACCGCGTTGACGTCGAACGCGGCCGCGCCGCTCGCGCCGAGCCGCTGCTGGACGTAGGCGGCGGTGGGCGGTTGCGGCCGGTCGGGTGTGGACGTGGCGACCACGATCACGGACAGCTCCTCGGCGGAGATGCCGGCCGACCTCAGCGCGGCACGCCCCGCGGCGGTGGCCAGGTCCGAGGTGGCCTGGCCGTCGGCAGCCCATCGCCGTTCCCGGATGCCGGTCCTGTCGGTGATCCACGCGTCGTCGACCCCCGCCGCCGCCGCGGCCTCGTCATTGGACACGATTCGCTCCGGCACATAGGCACCCGTACCGAGAATCCTGACGTCGGTCATACGGCTGCCCTCCCCTCAAATGGATGGAGAACGGTGTGTGTAGAACTGGCCTGCGGCCGTGGCGGGCGCGTGCGGGAGCAGCCGCGGAGGCTGCCCCCGCACGCATGGGACCGCAGGTGTTCGGGATCGCAGGTGTTCTAGCGCGCCTGGTAGATGCGCTTGTGACCGCTGACGCCGGCCAGCCGGAAGGGCCCGGTGGTCTGCTGCGGGGTGGGGTGGTCTCCTCCGTCGGCCGGGAAGGACCACTCGTGCAGCTCGCGGTAGCGGGCGTGGTCGACCGGCTTGCGCCTGGCTATCGCCGCCAGGTTCGCTGCGGTCCGCAGGTGTTCGCGGTAGCCGGGGACGGCCGTGCCCGCGAAGAACTCGGCGACGCTGCCGGAACCGTAGCTGAGGAAGCCGATGGGCCGGTCGGTCAGGTCGTCCGCCTGGTCGAGCAGCGCGGCGAGAGCGAGGTACACCGAGGCGGTGTAGCTGTTGCCGATGGAGGTGTTGTAGGCCACGGTCTGCCCGATGGCGTGCTCGATGTCGGCCTGGTCGGCGCTGTGGCCCGCGTGGTTGAGCAGGTGGCGGTGTGCCTTGTAGGCCATCTTTGTGAACGGCTGGTGGTAGCAGAACGCGGCGAACTCGTCGAGTGTGCGCCCGCCCTGCTCGCCGTAGTCCTTCCAGCTGCCTGTGACCGCCTGCAGGTACGCTTCGACGGATTCCTGCCCGTCGACGAGGGCGGTGGTGCGGTAGTTCGGCCGCCAGAAGTCCATCACGTCGGCGGTGAACAGGCCCGAGGCGTTCTCGATGCAGACCAGGGCGGGGTCGGCGCTGACCAGCATCGCCACCGCGGCGGCACCCTGGGTCGCCTCGCCGGGGCTGTCCAGTTCGTACTTGGAGACGTCGCTCGCGATCACCAGGGCCTGCTGGTCGGGGTCGCGTCGTACGAGTCCGATGGCGAATTGCAGGGCGGCCGTGGCTCCGTAGCAGGCCTGCTTCAGTTCGACGACGCGGCAGGCCGATTGCAGGCCGAGCAGTGAATGCACGTAGATGCCGGCGGACTTCGCCTGGTCGATCGAGGATTCCGTCGCGAAGACCACCGTCCGGATCCGTTCGGAACCGTGCCGGGCGATGATCGGGGCCGCGGCGGTGGCCCCCAGGGTCACGATGTCCTCGTCCGCGGCGCACACGCTCATCGACCGCTGGCCGATGCCTATGTGGTACTTGCCGATCTCCGTGCCGTTGTACTCGGCGAGTGCCGCGTGCGACAGGACGTATTCGGTCGTCGCGAAGGAGAGATCGTGGATTCCGAAGGAAGCGGCGTTGGACATGTTCAGGCACCGACCTTTGCTGTCTTGTTGTCGCGCTCCAGTTCGACGTGTGCACGCATGAGTTCACCCGGGTTGGTCTGCGCCGCGAGCAGCGAGAGCTCGCCGCAGAGGACCGTCGCCGCCGCGATGACGGCGAGCCGGCGCGCGTTCTCGCCGGGGGCGCGGTCCGCGCGGCAGCCGAGGCGGGTCAGGTTCGTCTCCACGAACTCCAGGCCCTTGCCGTTGCCCACGGTGCCGACGATCAGGTTGGGCAGATTGCAGGAGAAGTAGAGGTCACCGTCGCGGTCCTCGGCCAGGGTGACGCCCTGGGAGCCCTCGACGATGTTGGCCGCGTCCTGCCCGGTGGCCAGGTAGAAGCCGAGCAGCATGTTGGCGTAGTGGGCGTTGGCCGAGCGGATGCCGCCGGCCAGCAGGGTCCCGAGCAGGTTCTTGCGGATGTTCAGCTGGACGATCCTGGCGGCAGTGGTGTGCAGGACGCCTTCCACCACGTCGCGCGGGACGAGCAGTTCCGTGACCACGTTCTTCCCGCGGCCGAGGATGCCGTTGATCGCGGTCGCCTTCTTGTCCGTGCAGTAGTTCCCGGAGATCGATCCGTAGGAGATTCCCGGAACGGTCCGCAGCAGGTGCGTCAGCAGATTGTCGGAGGCGAGCGTGGCCATGTTGTGGCCGGAGGCGTCGCCGGTGCTGAACTCGAACCGGATGAACAGCAGGTTGCCCGCGATCTCGTGCCGGACGGTGAGCAGCTCGGCGAACCGGCTACAGCTGCGGACCACGGCGCGCAGTTCCTCGATCTGCGCCTCGATGGCGCGGGCGGCCGTGTACGCGGTCTGGGCGTCGGTCGCCTCGACGAGCACCGAGCGGGTCATGCGCTCGTCAACGAGGGTGGCGACGATGCCCTGCTCGGTGAGCATGGACACCTTCGCGCCGCGGCCCACGGAGGGCCACAGCGGTGTCTCGTAGGTGGCGAGGGGAACGTGGGTCTCGGTGTTGGCGACGTTCCCGGAGACTCGAAGGGGTCCGACCCACTTCATGGGGACCCTGGCAATGGCGTGTGTGTCGGTCACTGTGCTTTTCCTGTCGCGTTGTGAAGGGTGTCGGCCGATCGGGAACGCCGGGCGAGTCGCCCCGTGTCGATGCCCCGGTCGGTGCAGAAGGAACGGAGGGTGCCGTGGATGATCAGGTCGTTGCTCGCGAGGTCCGCGGGAGTGCGCGCGCCGAGCATGGTCTGGAGGGCCGCGAGCTGGTCCAGCCAGTTCGTGAGCTGCTCGATCAGCGCCTCGGGACCGCCGTCGAGCAGGGTGCGCAGGAACACTCCGGAGGCCCCGACGCCGGAGGCGCCCAGGGCCAGGGCGCGGGCGACGTCGAGGGGATGGCGGACGCCGCCGGAGGCGAGCACGGGAAGACCGGCGCTCTGAGCGTCCAGGAGACAGGCGGCGGTGGACTGGCCCCAGTCGTGGAGGAACGCGTAGTCGCCGAGCGGTCGCCGGCCGTTCTCGATCCGGGCGAAGTCGGTGCCGCCCCGGCCGCCGACGTCCGCCGCGTGGACCCCCAGTTGTCGCAGCAGCAGGACGGTTTCCCGGCTCAGGCCGTTGCCGACCTCCTTGACGATCACGGGTACGTCAACGGCCGCCGCGATCTTCTCGATCTGCGGGACCCAGGACCCGAAGGACCGGTCGCCTTCCGGCATGGCCGTTTCCTGCGCCGTGTTGACGTGGATCTGCAGGGCGTCGGCCTCCAGCAGATCGAGGGCACGCCGGGTGTCGTCGACCGATGCCGTCGCGTTGACATTTGCTATGACAAAACCGTGGGGGTTCTCCTGGCGCAGGACGCGGAAGGTGTCGGCGCACGTCGGGTCCTTCAAGTAGGCGTGCACCGAGCCCGACGCGATGGGTACCCCGGTCTCGCGGGCCGCTATCGCCAGACCTCGGTTGATGACGCCGGTCTTGGCGGTCCCGCCGGTCATCGCGTTGATGTAGAGCGGCACCTGCCAGGAGATCCCGGCGAAGGTCGTGTCCAGGGACACCTGCGGCCGGTCGATGCCGGCCAGGGCGTGATGGACGAAGGACACCTCGTCGAACTGGTTGATCCCGCTGCGGGTGTCCTGCTGCTCGATGGCGAGCCGGACGTGGTCGTCCTTGCGCTGAGCGCTCATTTCTCGGTCCCTTCCGGGGCGGGCCGGACGGGCAGGGGCAGCACCCCGGCCGCGGCCCACCGCTGCCGTACATGTGAGATGTCGTGCATGGCCTCGGCATCGAGCAGCGCGATGCCGCAGTCGCCGCCGCCCGCGCCCGACGGCTTGGCGGCACCGCCGACGGTTTCGGCGACCGTGCACAGGGCCGTCAGCTCGGGTGTGAAGATGCCGAGCCCGACTTCGTCGTCGAGGCGGGCCAACTCCCGCCGGGCACGGCGGATCTGGTACAGCAGGCTTTGGTCGTCGCCGGCCTCGAGAGCGGTGATCGAGGCGCGTACGAAGTCGGTGGAGGTCTCCACGAACGCGCGGTGCGACGCGGTGCCGCGCCAGATCCGGCGGTGCAGACCGGACACGAGCGAGGCGGTGGAGGCCGGGTTGCCGGTCCAGCCGACTTCGAGGGCGAGGCCGCGCGGGGCCGGAAGCCTCCGGACCGAGTGGCCCGGCCAGGGCGTGCGCAACGCCTCCTCGATGCCGTACCGGCGGGTGAGGTCGAGCACGAAGGCCCGGTCGGGTGCCTGGTACGCGATCCAGCCGCCCCAGGTACTGGCGGCGAGGTCACCGCCGGAGCCCACGGGGTCGATCCCGACCGAGGAGATCACGGCCAGGCGGTACCGGGCGTCGGGTGAGAGGTCCAGTCCGCACAGGGACGTGATGGCGTCGATCGTGGCCACGGTCACCGCGCCGCTCGACCCCAGGCCGTACTTGCGGCCGTTGTCATGCAGCCGGCTGCCGATCGAGAGGTCCAGCCCGGGCATGGGCAGGCCGCGTTCGGCCAGCAGTCGTCCCACGGTCTCGACCGCTGCCACCACGTGCCTCAGTGCGCCCCGCGCGCCGTGTCCGTCGGCTTCCCCGTTCTCCGTGCCGGGAGCGTGGAGCCGGCCGTCGAGCCATCGCCAGTTCACCGCCCGGGGGACGAGATCGGAGGAGATCACGATGTCGGCCGTTTCGGAGAGGGTCACCGTGGCGGTGATCTCCCGGTCCACGGCCACCACGATGGCCGGGGTACCGGGCTCCACCACCGCGTACTCGCCCGTGACGAACAGCTTGCCGGGCGCACTGCGGACGACCGTTCGCCCGGAGGTCATCGTCCGCCCGCGTCCACCAGGCGGGCGCCCTGTCCGGGCCCGGCGATGTGCACGGTGCCGCCCGCGGCAGCGTCGCGCACGGCCTCGGCGACCCGGTCGGCGTCCGTACGACGGCAGAGCACCTTGACGTTCGGTCCGGCGTCCATGGTCGCGTAGGCCGGTATGCCGTCGCGCCGCAGCCCCAGCACGCTGTCGAGGACGGTGAGCGAGGCGGGCGCGAGGTAGCGCACTGCAGGGCGCGCGCCCAGCATGGTCGCGTGCATGCCGAGAGAGTTGCGCTCAGCGATCTCACCCACCGTGTCGAGGTCGCCGCGCAGGAGCGCCGCCCTCATCTCGGTCAAGTCGTCCCGGCTCGACGCGGCCCAAGGCTCGAACAGGGGCGAGGTCTCGACGGTGCGGCGCATCGCCGCGCGACTGGACACCTCCTTGGGGCCAGCGTTGACCACCGCGATGACCAGTGCGGGGTCGAGGTCGCCCGTCCGTACCGGCTCGGCGTAGGAGCTGAGGTCGGCCTCCGCGGGCGGCGCCGTGGGGTTGCCAGCGTTCCAGACGGCGAAGCCGCCGAAGATCGACCGCGAGGCCGAGCCGGAACCGCGGCGGGCCAGGCGGGAGAGACCGGTGCCGTCGAGGTCCAGTCCGTACGCGGCGGCGGCGGCGACGGCGAGCGCGGCGAAGCCGCTGGCGGAGGACGCCAGGCCCGCCCCGGTGGGTACGGTGTTGCGGGTGTCGACGACGGCCCGGTGCGTGAGCCCGGCCCGCCGGCGCACCAGGTCGAGGAACCCGGCGATGCGCCGCCGCTCCTCGCCCGCCGCGGGTACGCCGTTGAAGGTCACTTCGTCGTCCGAAGCCTCGGCGTCGAGGTGGACCCGGGTGGTCGTGGGGAAGATGTCAAGAGTCATCGACAGACTGCTGGTCCACGGCAGGAAGAGGCGCTCGTCGCGCTTCCCCCAGTACTTGATCAGCGCGATGTTCGGGTGCGCGACGGCGGTGGCCCCGTTCGCGCCCTGCCGGTCCTGCAGGCGGCGCACGGTGATCTGTTGCTCAGACATGCGTGACGAGCCTCCTCAGTGGGACGATCCACGTCTGCACGGCCCCCGCTTCGTGCAGCCGCCGGGTGACCTCTCTCGCCTGCTCGGGCTGGGTCAGAGCGAGCACGCAGCCGCCCAGTCCACCCCCGGTGATCTTGGCGCCGAGGCTTCCTGCGGCGAGCGCGGCACTCACCATCCCCTCGATCCGGTCAGTGCTCAGCCCGGCCTCGCGGAGCATTCCGTGGTACTCCGTCAGCAGGAAGCCGAGCTCCTCCGGCCGGCCGGCGGCGAGGGTGGTCACGGCTTCGCTGGTCAGTTCCGACGCCCGGCGGACGAACCGCTCCTGTGCTCCGGCGTGGAGTCGGAACCTCTCCCGCAGCTTGTCGACCGCTTCCTTGGTGCTGCCGACGGTGCCGCTGTCCGCGATGACAAACAACGCGTCGCAGCCCACCAGCAGCGTGCGGGCCTCGCCCGCGTGGAACAGCAACGGCGCGCTCGCGCCGACGGTGATGGCGTCGACGCCGCTGGCCTTGCCGTGCACCACGTTCTCGGCGGTCTGCACCAGGTCGAACACCGTCCGCTGCGAGACCGCGCGGCCGCAGAGGTCGGCCAGGGCGAGGACGACGGCACGGGCGCAGGCCGCGCTGGAGCCGAGCCCCCTGCCGAGCGGGATCGAACCGTCGATGATCACATCGAGATGCCGGCCGTCGTCGATGCCCGTGGATGCCCTGAAGTCGGTGGTCAGCCGACGCAGCCCCTCGGATGCCTGCGTTCCGACCTCCTTCCAGGCGGATCCGGTCATCGTGAAGGACACACCTGCCGGTTCTTCACCGCGGGTGGAGAACCCGACGCTGGCGGTGATCGACAGCTGCGGAACGGGCAGGGCGAGCGCCGGGGCTCCGTAGACGACCGCGTGCTCCCCCAGCAATATGGCCTTGGCATGGGCGTGGCCGGTGCCGACCGAGCGAGCACGGCGGCTGTCCGCTGTCCCTGCCACCGAGGCCGGTGGAGTCGACGTGCTCAGCTCCCCTTGTCGAAATTCCATTGAGATCGCGTCATCCAGATTTCTAGGAAGGAATGAAGTAAGCCCGTTCGACCGCGCGCCGCGTCATGCCCGGGCCACCCCCGGACCACCGTGGCCGGCGGTCGCGGCCGCCGGCCCGAGCGATGTCATCGCGCAGGGCGGGCCAGGGCGTCGAGCCGCACCCGACGGTGCGTGCTCGCGGAACCGCGTCCCTGGCGGGTGCCGGGCCGGTTCTCCCCCGGTCGCCCCCGGCAGCGGGTTCCGGACGGGGTGGGCTCGCGAGGCGAGCGACGCGTGTGGCGGCGCCGGGACGGTGGCGACCCGCGCCGACGTGGTGCTCAGGTGGTCCGGAGTGTCGTGGTGGTGACGAAGGTTTCGAGGGTCTTCCTGACCTCGTCCGGGAACGGGGTCTCGTCCAGGACCCGCCGGGCACGCTGCACACGATCGGTGATCATCTGCTCTACCTTGTCGGCGGCGCCCGTGGCCCGCAGGATCCCGCGAACCGTCTCGGCGCCTGCCTCGTCCAGGTCCGGGTCGCCGACCAGGGACCTCAGCACCCGCGCCTGCTCGGCGCCGGCGGCGTGGAGGGCGTGTGCCATCAGAGCGGTCGCCTTGCCCTCCCGCAGGTCGTCCAGGACCGACTTGCCGGTCTTGGACGGGTCGCCGAAGACGCCGAGGAGGTCGTCGCGCAATTGGAAGGCCTCGCCGATCGGAAGGGCGTAGGCGGTGAAGACGTCCAGCAGGGCCTGGTCCGCTCCGGCAAGGACCGCGCCGATGTGCAGCGGCCGCTCCACGGTGTACTTCGCCGTCTTGTAGCGGATCACGGCCAGCGACCGTTCGACGTCCTCGTTGGGCTTCCCGGTGGCCAGCAGGTCCAGGTACTGACCGATCATCACCTCGGTGCGCATGGCGTCCAGCAGCGGTCGGACGGCGACCAATCGCTCGTGCTCGATGCCGCTGGAGTACAGCAGCTCGTCCGACCACACCATGACCAGGTCGCCGAGCAGGATCGCGCTATTGGTGCCGAACCGCTCGGCGGTCGTGGCGTCCGCACCCGTCTCCAGCGTCCGGTGGAGGGTCGGACGGCCACGCCGGGTGTCGGAGGCGTCCATCACGTCGTCGTGGATGAGGGTGAAGGCGTGGAAGAGTTCGAGCGAGGCCGCCGCGCCGATGACGGGCCCCGTGTCGCCGTATCCGCCCGCCGCGTGCCAGCCCACCATGCACAAGAGCGGCCGGATGCGCTTGCCGCCGGCGGTCAGGAAGCCACGCAGGTGCTCGATGAGCGAGACCAGGTGGGGTTGCCTGTCGCAGTTGGCGTCGAGGAAGGCGTTCAATCGCTCGTCGATCAGGCCGCGCAGATGAACCGAGTCCAGGGCGTCGGCTCCCAGCTCGCGAAGGCTGGTGATCGAGTTCATGTCGTTACTCCTGTTCGTCAAGACCATGTGGCCGCGTCCGCGAGGACGTGGCATGGGAGGGAAAGCGCCGAGAGGCATCACTTTCCGGCCGGGCGAAGGAGGGTCCCGGCAGTCGCCGGGCCGCACCGCAGGTGCGGGTCGCCGAGGGAGGGGCGAGTGGTGGGTGTTCGGGCCGCGCCGGATGGCATGCCCTCCGTACATGCGGGTTCACATGGTGGAGGGCATGCCGGGCAGGGGTGGGCCCGGTGCGGCACCCGCCGGGCCCCTGTCGGTCGAACGGAACGGGTTCAGCTCGCGGCGGACTGCGGCTCGCGTGCCGGCTGCCGACGGGTCGGCACCACCGTGAGCTGGTCGGGACGCAGGCTCATCCGCACGAGGGCGCGCGTGGGGCGGGTGCCCGGGGCGCGGTCCAGCTTCCAGTACTGGGCCACGGTGGCCACGATGACCTGGGCCTCGGTGAGGGCGAACGCGTCACCGATGCACTTGCGGTTCCCGGCGCCGAAGGGCAAGTAGGCGCCCTTGCGCGGAGTGGTCGACATGGTGAGCCACCGGTCCGGCTCGAAGCTGTCGGGGGCGTCGAAGTAGCGGGCGTCCCGGTTCAGCAGGAAGGGACTGTACGACAGCTCGGTGCCGGCCGGCACGGGCAGCCCGCCGAGCGTGGTGTCGACAGCGGCACGACGGCTGAGCAGCCAGGCCGGCGGGTAGAGGCGCAGACCCTCGGCGACGACGTTGCGGGTGTACAGCAGCTTCTTCAGGTCCTCGGCCGTCACCGGGCGGCCGGCCAGCACCTCGTCGAGCTCCGCGTGCAACTTGGCGGCGACCTGCGGGTTCTCGTGCAGCAGGTGGAAGATCCACGACATCAGGACGGCGGTGGTCTCCGCGCCTCCGAGGAGCAGGGTGATGGACTGGTCGTGCAGCTCCTGGTCGGTGAAGCGGTGCCCCTCCTCGTCGACCTCCGTCATCATCGTGCGCAACAGACCGCCGCCGTCGCCCGAGCGGCGGTAGCGGTCGATGGTCTCGTTCACCACCTGGTGCAGCTGCGCCTCCGCCCGCTTGTAGCGCTGGTTGCCGGGAGTGGGCAGGAAGGACAGCGCCGGCAGCGGGTTGAGCATGCGGAAGAACATGCCGTCGATCACGGTGTTCAGGGCCGTCGGGAGACCGTGGTGACCGCCCCGGCGCACCTCGCCCTCACCGGGCTCGGAGAAGAGGCAGCTCAGCGCCACGTCGGCGCTGAGGTTGCCCATCTGCATCAGGAGGTCGACGTTCTTGCCTTCCGGCCATTCATGAGCCGACACGGCTGCCTGCTTCTGCATGATGCCGACGTACTCGGCGATGCGCGCAGGGTGGAAGGACGGCTGGATCAGGCGTCGCTGCTTGCGATGGACGAGGCCGTCGACCGTGACCAGCCCGTCTCCGAGGACCGTGCGCACGCGGTCCATCACGGGACCGCCCTTGACGAAGTCCTTGACCTTGTCGGTCAGCATCTCGTGGACCAGATCAGGGTGGCACGCGATGTACATGGGGGTCGGCCCCACCATGATCTTCACGAGATCGCCCTGCTCGGGCAGTGATCGGAGGAAGGTGAGCGGGTCACTGCGCAGCTGATTCGCGTGCCCGAGCACGGGCAGGGCATTCGGTGCGCTGCCCTTCGTGTAGCTGCGGGTTTCCTGGCCTGTCACGGAACAAACCTCCATGCGGTTAGTGGCGAACTTGTGGACCTGTCGGACTTTGCTTCGCCGCTGTCACTTCTCCAACTGGTCCCACCACCAGGCGATCTGTGGAATCGGCAGGGGCGCAGGGTTGGCGTCAGCCGGCTCGTCGGCCCAGAGCAGGCCGTAGCCACCGAAGTCCTGTTCTTCTCCGGTCTCCGGGTCGACAGGCGCGCAGTAACGGGTGGTGAAGTCCGCCCAGATGATGTGCCCGCGAATCCAGTAGCCGATCTCGTGGACGTATCGCCGCAGTTCCGGGCGGGCGGTCGCGGAGACCTGGTCACGCAGATTCAGATAAAGGGACATGATTCGGTCGCGCAGCGCGCGGACCTCGGCGACCGCTTCCTCGGGCGTGCATTGCCGGTCGCGCACCATGATGCTGATGGCGTTCTGGTCGAACAAGCCCTGGAGATTCTCCCGGTGAATGGAGATCAGGTCGTTGTCGAGACCGACGATGACGGATACGGCTTCGGAGGCGGCGCGCACCCGGGGATCGAGGCGTTCGGCTGCGGTCAGTTCGTAGCCGCCGCCGATCGGAGTGAGAGCGGTCAGCCAGGGGCCGGCCACATCGTTGCCACGCATGATCAGGTAGTCGCCCAGTTCGGGGAGTTCACCGAGGCTCTGGTTCGCACATTTCCACAGCACGCCGTCGAAGTAGCTGCAGAAACCCTGGCGCAGGTGCTCGAGCTGGCCCGGGGTCGACACGGTGGAGATGTGGTTCCAGAAGTCCTGGAAGGAGGAGAGGTACGCGTCTCCGGGCGGCACGACGGACTTGGGCGAGGCGAGGATGTGCTTGAGACGGCTGACGTGGACCGTCAGCGGTGCGGGCTGGTCCAGCCCCGGGATCACGTCGAGGTCGTCGTCCCAGGCGCCGCCCCAGTACATGACATAGGTGATGACCTCGGCGCACCGGTCGAGGACGTACGGCATGCAGTGTGCGGTGTACGAACCCGCATTCATGCGCGGCAGCCAGTCACCCTCCTTGCGGAACCCTTGCCGGAACATCCAGGCGACGGCGCCGGCATCTATTTCCTCCGGCTTGTCGTACACGGCGTCGGGCAAAGGGCAGAAAAATGGCGGAACGCCAAGTGTGCGGCGCACGGTTGTCATGCCAAAAATCCCTTCGGGCAGGACTGAGCGGCAGGAATGTCACAGTAATGCTGGGGTGGCCCCCGGAATAAACCCGGAGCATTGGACGGCCTTGGGCGACGGGGCTGTGTGCGACCCACTACGGACCCCAAATGGCGCGGACTCGAGGAACAGCACTCAATGTCAGCGCCTCAACCCCCCGCGGCATTCATTGACGTCCCACTGCCGCACCCCTCGGCAGTCATCGACGTCTCGCTGCCGTCCCCCCTCGGCAGTCCTCGATGCCTCACTGCCGTCAGAAACTGAACAGGACAGTTAGATTCGGGGAATACGGGACATGCGAGTCCTCCTGAGTCGTCCGCCGGCGGCCCCGTCCGGAAGCCGCCGAGTCCGTGACCGGACCTGATATACGGTCAGGGATACTGGTAGACACACGATCAACGACCTCGTCGGCATGCAGTCAACGCCCTGGTCAACACGGTCGCGGCACCCCGGGCAGCACCTGAGCCCAGCGTCCCGGCAGACAATCGATGGACAACGGGCCGGCAACAAGGCGCGGCCGTCAGCGTCGGCGGCGGGGAGCCCGCTCGGTGATCCGCTCCACCAGCACGGCCCGACGGACGCGGCGGGGCGGCACCGGTGTGAATCCGCGGCACGAAGAGCCCGCCAGCCGGGCACGAAGGGGCAGGGCTGCTCATGCTGGTGGGCATGTCTCATCACCTCAGCGGCCCCAACCTCCGCTCCCCTGGACGACGCCCGCCTCGACATGACGGACCTGTTCGCCTTCACCGTGCCTGACCTTCGGACCGTGCTGATCCTGAACGTCAACCCGGTCGCCCCCATCGGCGGCCAGGCGTTCCACCCGGACGCCGTCTACCGCGTCAACGTCGACACCGACGGCGACCACCGCTCCGACGTGGCGTACAGCTTCGTCTTCTCCCCGCCTGAGGACGGCCGCCAGAGCGTCACCGTCCTGCGGGCCACGGGCGAGCAGGCCCGCTCCCACGAGGCCCTCGGCCAGGAGCTCTTCATCGACGTGCCGGTGAACTTCGGCGCCGAGACCACCGCGGCGCACTCCGCCGGACAGGCCCTACGCACCGTCCTGCCGGGCGTCGGGCCGAGGCGGCTTCGTGCCGTGCCGCCCCCGGAGCCCGGGGAGGACTGCGGGTGCCGTACTCGGCTTCCGCCATCAGTTGCTCAAGGGCGGCCCGACCAAGCAGCCCCCGGGGCGGCGACCGGCCCCCGAGGGGCGCGGCGCGGCCCCAGGGGCTGCTTGCGATACAAGGATGGAGGGACTTCGTGGAGCAGGTGTCACATGGCGACGGCCTTCACCGCGTCGGGGGACTTCTCCCGAACACCGGGACGGTACAGCGCGAAGGTCACGACGAGCCCGACGGCTGCGAGGCCGGCCGCCCACCAGTACGCGGTGGAGTAGCCGTGCAACGCCGCCCCGGCGATCACCTCGGGCGTGGCCTGCCGGCTGCTGAGAAAGCTGCCCGCGGCGGTCGCCGCGAGCGTGTTGAGAACGGCGATCCCCAACGAACCACCGATCTGCTGCGAGGTGTTGACCGCCGCGGAGGCCACCCCGGCGTCGTCCTCGTGAACCCGGTAGGTGGCCAGGTCGATCGCCGGCGCGTAGACCAGGCCGAGACCGAGGCCCAGGACGAGCAGCGGCGGCAGAATGCCTCCCGTGTAGGTGCTGTCCAGATCCAGGCGGGTGAACCAGACCATGCCCACGCCCAGCAGCGCCATCCCGAGGGGAATCACGATCTTCGGCCCCATTCGGGGCATCAGGACCCCCACGGCCAGGGCGGAGGCAACGACCAGTGCGGCGGGGATGGGCAGGAAGGCGAGCCCCGCCTCGACCGGGGTGTACTTGAGCGTCTGCTGCATGTAGTAGGCGAGGAACAACGCGACCGCGTACATGCCTCCGGTGGCGACCAGAATGGCGATCTGGGAGGCGCCTCGATCCCTGTCGAGGAGGATGCGCAGGGGCAGCAGCGGCCCGGCCGTCGTCGACTGCCAGTACGCGAAGAGGGCGATCAGGGCGAGGCCTCCGACCAGCAGACCCCAGCTGGCGGGAGAACTCCACCCGCGCGACTCGGCGTTGGAGAACCCGTAGACCAGGCCGAAGAGCCCCAGGGTGACGAGTACCGCACCGGGGACGTCGAGCTTGGGGCGCTGCTCCGCCCGCGACTGACGCTCGATCAACAGCAGACCGCCCAGGAGCGCCACCGCTGCGAACGCCAGGTTGATGTAGAGGGTCCAACGCCAGGTGAGGTACTCGGTCAGCAGGCCGCCGAGCAGGTTGCCGAGCGCGCCGCCGGCGCCCGCGATGGCACCGAAGATCGCGAAGGCCCGGCCCCGCTCCTTGACGTCGGTGAAGATGGTCGTCAGCAGGGAGAGGGCCGCCGGGGCCAGCAGGGCACCCGAGATGCCCTGGATCGCCCGGGCCAGCACCAGGAGTTCGAAGCTGCCGGCGGCTCCGCCGAGCGCCGAGGCGGCGGCGAATCCGATGACACCCGCGAGAAAGGCCTGCTTGCGGCCGAAGAGATCGGCGACACGCCCGCCGATCAGCAGCAAGCTGCCGAAGGTGAGTGCGTAGGCGGTGACGACCCACTGCCTGTCGTTGTCGGAGAAGCCCAGGTCGGCCTGGGCGGACGGCAGCGCGATGTTCACGATGGTGGCGTCCAGCATGATCATCAACTGGGCCAGGCCGATCACGGCCAGCGCCCACCACCGCAGCGAGGACCGCGGGGATGGGGGTCCTGATTCGGGCGGGATGCCGGTGAGCTCAGTGGTGGATGCCGACATGGCGGTACCACTCCGTTCGAAATAGATTGACTAACTGGATGGTTAATCTTCCGAGGCAAGGCTGCCCGAGATCCGACGGTCCGTCAACACGACTTCGGGCGAAGAGCGATGGCCGGATGCGACGGAGGTCCGCGAGGGTCACTCCGCGAGTCGGATCCGGATGCCCACCGCGCGGCACCCGGACCCCTTCAGTCGGCTGCCCAGCAAGCCGACCCGCGCGACGAGGCCGTACTTGCGCTTCATCAGGTCGAGGTAGTGGACGGTGTCCCGGTCGGCGGGCAACTCGGCGACACCGGGCACGGATTCCCCCTTCGGGACTCCCCGCCAGTTGCAGGGGGCGACGGTCACTCGGCCGCTGTTGCGGATCCGTTTGACCTTGCCGGCGTCGGCCGCGCTCCACACGGCCAGGCAGTCCCCGTCCCCCATCACCCACACCGGAGTGGGCACGGCCCGCCCATCCCGGCGGAACGTCGTGAGAAGTACGTACCTGGATGCCGCCAGTCGTTCAACCGAACTGCCCGGCAAGGATGCTGAGGCGGATGGTGAGGTGGTCACCGCGATAGCGTAACTGGTTAGTTAACTCACTGTCGCCGCGAACCGACGTGGCGCCCGTCCCCAAGATGAGGAGTGCTGCGTGCTGAACTTCGCCTTGGCCGTGCTCGCCGGATTCGCCCTGGGCACCCCGGCCGTACCCTTCAGCCTCTCCTCCCTCCCCCCGCCCGTCGCGCTCGTCGCCGTACTCCTCGGCGCGGCCGGATGCCTGCTGTCCGCCGTCTTCGCGGCCGGGTGGCTGCGTACCCGCTGGCTGCTCTGGCGCTCGAAGCGGCGGCCCGTCACCGCCGGGCCGCCGCCCGAGAACCGCCGCAACTGCCGCAACCGCCTTGACGGCCCCACCGGCCGACGGGCCCGGCGCCTGGTGAACCGGTACGGCGTGATCGGCTTCGGCATCATCGGGCCTGCGCTCTTCGGCACCTGGGGATCGGCCATGCTTGGCACGGCGCTGGGCCTGCCCCGGTGGCGGCTGATCGGCTGGCTGATGGCCGGTGTCACCCTGTGGTGCACCGTCATGCTGCTCGCCTCCGAGGCAGTGATCGACGCCTTCGGACTGCGGTGACGACACACGCTGCGTACCGGTCCCTGATCGCGAGGAGCACGTCGCCGCGGCCCCCGGCCTGCCTCGTCGTGGGTCTGCGCATCGCGCCTACCGTCGGCCCGGTCATCGTCGGGCGGTGACAACTCACCGTTCCGGCGAGGCACTTCTCCCCCTCACCGGTTCACCCGGAGCAAGACCACCGACGGGACTCCCGAACGAATCGCCTCATGTCTCAAACGAATCCACCGTGGTTCCAGCGGCGAACGCGCTCACCTGGCGAGGGCACCGGGTCCTACGCCCCGGCAAGATCCAGTAGGCGCTGTTAGCATGACTCCCATGTCCCGAGCCGAGGCCACGAAGGCGCGCATCCTCCACGCAGCAACCCAGGAGTTCGCGGCGTACGGGATCGCGGGAGCCCGCGTCGACCGGATCGCCAAGGTCGCCTCGGCGAACAAGAACCTCATCTACGTCTACTTCTGCAACAAGGACGGGCTCTTCGACGCCGTCTTCGACGCACACCTCGGGCGCGGCCTCGACATGGTGCCCTTCACGCCTGACGACCTGCCGGGCTACGCCGGGCGGCTGTTCGACTTCTACCAGAAGCACCCCGAGGTGCTCCGCCTGGCGACCTGGCACCGACTGGAACGCGGCACTGCCGTGGAACGGGACCCTGCCGTCGCCAAGCAGACCCACGACGACAAGCTCGCCTCCTTGGAAGCGGCTCGGAAGGGCGGAGTGGGCACACCGGGCTTCACCCCGGCCACACTTCTCACCCTCGTCCTGGCCATCGCCTCGGCCTGGAGCCCGACGAATGCCGCGAGCATGCCGGCGACGACTGTCCTGGCGTCGGACCCGGAGGACTGCCGGAACGCGATCATGGAGGCCGTACGGCGCCTCCTGTGAGGGGCGGCGTGCATCACTCGCCTCCGCCACGTACCGCGGTGACCGCACACGTTCGCCGGGTTGCCGGGTCACGCGGCGGGGATGGGTCGGGATGCGCGCACCTGACCCGCTACGTTGCCGTGCCGGCGTCAGGGCGGTGCGTTCACGGGCGCCGGAGCGCCGGGTCCGCCCAGTGCGCCACGTCCGCACAGTCCTTGGCCGACCGGAACGCCCTGTCCGCCTTCGCCCACACCAACGCGTCCCACTCGCTCTGGCGATCGGTGAGCCACGGCCCGAGGTCCGGACGCTTCCACGGAGTGATCTCCGCCGAGACGTCCAGGTCCTCGAACGACCCGACAACCTCCCACTCCTTTGACAGCGCATGCCGCGTCGCCGACTCGGCCTGCACCAGGTGCGAGACCTTGCCCTCGTCCCCGTGCGTGTCCGACACACGCGAACCCACCACCGCCCGAACCGGCACCGAAGCCGTCATGATGCTCACACGAGGTCCCCTACCGCCCAGGCCAGCGGGCTCCCTCGAACAGGCTGCACTCGAACGGGTGGACCTTTTTCGAAAAGGTGTCGTTCCGCTGGCGCATCGACCTGGTTGTTCTACAAAAACCCTGGCCGACAAAGCCGTCGAGGCCTACGTCGAACGCGCCGCGTCCCACGCCGAGCGGTGGTCCGACCACGCACCGGTCACGGCAGTGTTCGATCTGAGCAACTAGTCCGCAGAAACGGGTAGTTCGACAGAATCAAGAGGCGGCCCCGACCCGCAGCCATTCCACACGTCGGGGCCGCCTCTCGGTAGCAAATACGCCAGCGGCGAAGGAAGTCGCACGGCACTCCCGCAGTGGATTTTTCAGCAAAGCCATTCACGTGACCCTGCTTCCACAAGCGACGCATCTGTCCGCCCCAGATCGGCTCCCCCGACGATCCAGACCCGAACATCCCTCTGGATGTGGCCAGCGCCCGCAACCCCTTGCCCCCCAGCCGCATCGGCCTGTCCGCCGGAGTCGTTCTGGCCAGCGGGTTTCGCGGTTGTCCCTCCGAGGTGTCCACCAGTGTTGTCCTGCGGCCGTGTCCACATCCTCTGCCGCCGCCGGCTGCGGTGTTGCCCGGGCTGGGCACGGGGACGTGCTGAGCTGCTGGTGCAGCTCGGGGTGGTGGCGGTGACGGGGCTGCCGATTCTGCGGCTGCCCCGGGTGGCCGGCCGAGCTGAGACGCGGGTGGTCGGCCGAGAGCCGAGCGGAACCGGCCGCGCCCGGTACGGCAGCAGGGCTCGGACCGCGCGTCGCGGTCCGAGCCCTGCCCCGTGCGGTGCCGCGCTGCGGCGGCGGTGCGTCAGCCCTGTACGGTGTCGCCGCCCGCCTGCCCGGCGCCCTCAGCCGTTCCTGCCTTCTCGCGCATCTTGCGCACCAGCTCCGCCTTCTGGTCGGCTGCACCCTGGCGGTCGAGGTTGCGGTGCGGACCGTTGTTCTGCCGTTCGGCGCGGGACTGCCTCTTGCGCTGGCCGCCGCCCATGCCCACGGGGTTGTTGATGTTCTTGCTCACGGTCGTGGGTTCTCCCGGTGGTGAAGTGAAAGTGAAGTGAAGTGATCTACGGATTCATCGGTGGGGGACGGGCGGCGACGTCGAAGGACGTCAGCAGGGGCCCATCACGCGCTCACTCGTAAATCGGGGTCTGGAAGAACATGACCAAGACGTTACCTGGTTCCGTCGGCCTTGCACACCAACCTTTTCGCCGCCCCCGCGTCGGCCGGGCCTTCGGCGAGCGCCCGGGGCCCGCCGGTTCCTTCGGAATCCCAGCACCACCAGCACCCGCCGGCACCCGCCGGTCGTCGCCGGTCGCCCTGTCCAGATGGGCGTTGCCGGGCCGCTGGCCGCGGGGGCGCTGCCAGTGGTCGCGAGCACACTGACGGCATGAGAGGTCATCTCACTTGCGTCCCGCCGTTACGGGACAACCCTTGGCTCGGGCAGCGGCGATTCACCTGCCGATTTCCGTTCCCGTGTCCTTTTGGCCACGCGGTGGATATCGCCCATGGGGAGAGGACACGGAATCCGGGATCCCACACCGCCCGCCGGCCGGCCGGGACACCCTTCGCTGCCACTCGCCAGCCCGGGCGGATCAGGGTCGACTACCCACCGGATACTGATGGTGATCTTCCGGACGGTGTGTCGTCTTGAGCGTGTCCTCGCCGGCTGGTTCTGACGTGCCTCGCGCACAGCCCCGCACGCTCTGCCGCCACGCCCGGCCGAACGGCAAGCCTTGGACCAGAGTCACCACGTTCTAGAAGGAGAAGCACACGGGACAGCGTGCGCGGCGGGGCAGGGTGTACCGGCGGTGCGGGTGCAAGGACGGGCACGGGCGGCAGTTGGGTGCGCGGTGTGTGCGGTTGCTGGAGGAGGCGGAGCACGGGTCGTGGATGTACTGCATCGACCTGGCGCCGGAGGACGGCAGACGGCGCACCCGGCACCGTGGCGGGTTCGCGACGGAGGCGGAGGCCGCGCAGGAGCTGGCGGCGGACCTGGACGGTGAGCTGAGCGGGGCGTACGAGGAGCGTCGTACCGCCGTGGCGGACTACCTGCAGGAGTGGCTGGCCGCGCGGAACGAACGTACAGGTGGTGGGGCCCGAGACCGTGCGGGTGCCCTGCGCGTGGGCGGTCCTGGACACCTGGACAGCGCCACCGGGGCGATGCCGGCGACACAGAGCATGCTGGCCGCAACGGCCAGCGCGGATCCGCGGCGACCGGCCGAACCGGCACGGCCCCGCTCGCACCCGGGCCCGGCTGACCGGCGGCAGCCAGCCCTTCGCGCTCCAGGCCAGCGACCCTTGTCGCCCGCCCGGTCGGCGGCACCGAGCGGGCGGAGGGCAAGGATCGCCAGCCGCCGGTGGCCGTCACCCCCGCTGGGTGACGGCCACCGGACAGGGCTCACACCGTGGTCACTAGCACGACCACGGCGTGGTGACGTGGCCCGTCACGGTGTCCACCGCCACCGTCCTGCCCTCGCTGGGAATGCAGAAGTAGTAGGTGGGATGCGGGTTCTGCACGACGGGCTCATTGAGGTACAGGGGCTTGAACGCGCCGGTGTGCCCGGCCTTGACGGCCAGATCGTGGGCCTGGACCTCCGTCATGGTGAACGGGGAGATGGCCTGGAGCCCGATCGGGACGCTCCACCGCTGCGTGCTCTGGTACTGACCGGTGGTCGAGTACTTGTACTCGAAGGACGGCTCCGAGTCCTTGGCCCGGAAGCGGATCCACCAGGCCTGGACGTCATTGGGGTTGGTCGTGGGTGTCAGCAGGACGGCGTCCGCGTCGTAGAACTGCGAGCCGGGGTGCTCCTGCTGCGCCTTCACCTTGGCCTCCCGCACGATCTGTGTGAGCGGGAGGTGGGGTGCCGCGCTGGCGGTGGACGGGGCGATCGGCAGCAGCGACAGGGCCGTGGCGGTCGCGGCGAGCCCGATCCGTGCCCGAAGGCGGCGGCGTGATGTCCGGCACCCGTTCAGTGCGGGTGCCGCGGGCGTGCGGGCGGTGCGCGTGGTGTTCATGTCCTTCATCTCCTTCGACCCGGACCCTGCGTGGTCACGGTGGAAGTCGACTGCCGGGTTCGGCGTGAGCGGTGGCCGACGGGCGAGAGGTCCTCGGCCGGGCTCCGCGGGGATGCAGCCTCCCGGGGTCCAACGGTAGGAAGGTCTCCGGGCGCCGTCTCCTGGCCGTCATCCTCGCTGAGCCGAACAGGCGAACCTCTCACCCGGAGCGATGCCCGTCCGGGGTTTCGCCACGCGGTCCCGGCCGGTGGGCCCGATCCTGTGCCGCTCCTTGATCATCGCTGACTGTCACAAGGTGGTGACACGATCTTCTCGAAGTGGGCGTCCCAGCCGACGAGCCTGTAGATCGTCCTTCAGGCTGCGCTCCACCCACTCCAGGGCGATGTAGTACCGCTCCAGAACCGGGTCCCAGCCCGCCTGGGGCCCGGAGGGTGGCCACTCCGGAGTGTCAGGGTGGCCCACTCGCGGTCGAGGGCATCCACGGCGGTGCTACCAGCAGCCGACGGTAGAGGCCAGTACTCCAGCTGTAGATCTTGATCTTCATAGTTTTTGGGCTGCTTGCCGCTGGTAGTGGCCGGTGCGGGCGCGTGCTTGGTGCCGGCGCCGCCATTCCGACCAGCGGAGCCAGTGGGCGAGGTCGCGGACGGGTTGGGTGAAGAAGGCTGCGAACAGGCGTCGGATCTCGTTGCAGGTCAGCGGGCTGAGGTCGGCCGCCGCTATGTTCGTGGCCCGTTCGATGGCGGCGGTGACGGTGAGGAAGGCGTGCGCGAGTATGGCCAGGGTGGTCCAGCGGTGCCAGGAGGTCCAGCGGCGGACCTGGTGCTCGTAGAGTCCGGCCAGGCCTTTGGTGGCTTGGAAGGTTCTCCTCGACGGTCCAGCGGCGTCCGGCCACCTTGACCAGCGTGGTGAGCGGGATCGGGCGGGGCGAGTAGCAGCGGTAGAAGGCGAGTTCACCGGTGCGCCGGTTGCGTCGGACGAGCAGCCACCGCTGGCCGGGGCGCCCGGGCAGGCTGTCGATGTCGACCTGGGCCCAGTCGTAGAAGCGGTGGCCCTTGGCCGCGGCTCCCGCGGACAGCCGCTGTCAGGCACGTTTCGGCAGGCCGTGGGCCAGCGCGCCGGCGCGGAAGACACCCGCGCGGGTGGCGATCGGCCGCCTGCGTGAGACGGCGAGGACGTAGCCGATCTGACGGCCTTCCAGCTCGGCGCTCAGGTGTGGGTCGCCGCCGTAGACCTCGTCGCCGGTGACCCATACGGCCGAGACACCGGCGTCCAGGGCCTTGGCGATCATCTCGGTGGCCAGGGCGGGTTTGGTGGCGAACTTCAGGCCGTCGGGTATGCCGGCGGCCCGGCACCGGTCGGGTCCTGGGTCCAGGAGCGGGGGGCGTAGAGGCGGCGGTCGATGGCGGCGTGCCCGGCCGAGGCTGAGTAGACCAGGTAGACAACCACTTGGGAGTTCTCGATCCGTCCCGCGGTGCCCGTGTACTGGCGCTGTACCCCGACGCTCGCGGTGCCCTTCTTCAGGTCCCCGGTCTCGTCGACGACCAGCACAGCGTCCTCGTCGCGGAGGTGGTCCGCCACGAAGTCCCGTATCTCGTCCTGGATCTGGTCGGCATCCCAAGACGCCCGGCTGAGCAGATGCTGCATGCCGGCCGGACTCGCGTCACCGGCGTGCTCGGCGATCGTCCAGCAGTTCTTCCTCGGCAGGTCCGCAAGGAGCCCCAGCACGAACGCCCGCGCCCGGCGACGAGGTTCCACAACTGCGTAGGACTGCGCGACCCCGGTGCCACCCAGCGCCGAGAAACCGCTGGGCATCGGTTCGGCCTTGACCTACGATCGCGCGAATGATCACTCATGGAGCGATACTCGACGCCGCCCTCGCCCGGATCACCGCTGGTTACGTGTTCCCCGAGAAGGCGGCGGCCATTGAAGTGGCAATCCGGAACCGGCTGGCGGAAGGCGCTTATGAGAGCCTGGACGAGCGGGGGCTGTGCGAGCGGGTCACGGAGGACTTGCAGGGGGTGTGTCCGGACAAGCACCTGCGGCTGCTGTGGAGCGAGGAGCCGCAGTCGATGGACGAGGAGCCGGAGGACGTCGCCCGGGCCCGGTTCGAGCGGTACGCACGGGAGAAGAACTACGGAATCCGGCGGGCGGAGCAGCTCGACGGCAACATCGGCTACCTCGATCTGCGCATGATTCCCCCGGCCGGGGTGGGCGGTCCCGCGATCGCGGCCGCGATGCAACTGGTCGCTTCCACCGAGGCGTTGGTCATCGACCTGCGGCAGTGCAGCGGCGGTTCGCCGGAGGGCGTGCAGCTGTGGTGCAGCTACTTCTTCGCTGACGACGAGGTGCACCTCAACGACATCTATGACCGGGCTACCGACTCCACCCGCCAGTACTGGACCCTTGGGCACCTCGCCGCGCCACGCTATTCGGACCGGCCGGTGGCGGTGCTGACCAGCGACTTCACGTTCTCCGGTGGGGAGGAGCTGTCATACAACCTGAAGGTGCTCAAGCGTGCGACGCTGGTCGGGCAGACGACGCGTGGTGGCGCCCACCCGACGGCTCGGATTCCTGTTGCGCCGCATGTGACGGTGACCGTGCCGGCGGCCCGCTCGATCAATCCGGTCACCGGCACCAACTGGGAGGGCGTCGGCGTCGAGCCGGACGTGGCGGTTGCCGCTGAGGACGCGCTGGAGAAGGCGCTGGAACACCTTCGCGCGTAGTTGAGTCCCCGGCTGCTCGGTCCTGAGCAGCCGGGGGATTGGCTATGGTGTGTTTCCGAAGTGGATCATCCCGTGGCGGGATCTGAGCGTTCGTCAGATCCCCCCTTCCGCCCGTCAGCGCCGAGCCCCGCCGGACCGGACGCCTGTCCGACCGGGTCCGCGAACAGCACGCCGCCGTCCACGCGCTCGTGAGGGACGGGTTCAGCCTGCGCGCTGTCGCCCGCCGACTCGGCCTTGCACGCGGCACCGTCCGCCGACTGGCCGGCGCGCAGGATCCCGACGAACTGCTGGTCGG
>NZ_JBHXTL010000143.1:0-23925 GCF_042677365.1 Kitasatospora sp. NPDC127116 | reverse complement strand
GGGGGGGGGGCGGGGGCCCCCGCCCCCCCCCCCCCCCCGTGGGGCCGTGCTCCCGAGGCGCGGAGCGCCGGTCAGGCCAGGGCGAGGAAGAGCTTCTCCAGCTCGGCCTCGCTCATCGGCGCGGCATCCTCGTCCGCGGCGGCCATGCACTGGCGCATGCCGCTCGCGACGATCTTGAACCCGGCCCGGTCGAGCGCGCGCGAAACGGCGGCGAGCTGGGTGACCACGTCCTTGCAGTCCCGGCCCGCCTCGATCATCGCGATCACCCCGGCCAACTGGCCCTGCGCGCGACGCAGCCGGTTCAGGACCGCGCCGACCGCCTCCTCGTCCACCTGCATGTCGGGCCGCCTTTCACATCGACTGTCGATGGACAAGTGTACCCGGCGGGGTATTCATTCCCGGGTGGCGAACGTCGTACCCGACCCGCCCGCGCCGGACGCGGGTCGGCGGCAGGGGCGGGCACGGGTCGGCGGCGCGGGCGGGCGGCACGGGCGGGCACGGGCGGGCGGCAGGCCAGGGCGCGGTTCAGCGGCGGGCCAGGCGGCGTTCCCCGCCCGCGCCGGTCGCGTACGGAAGCTCGTAGTGCGCGAACACGGCGGGCTCGTCCTCGACGGGCAGCACGTCGTCGGTGCCGATCGCCGGCGCCTGCTTGACGAGGTTGCGCGGGTACGCCACCCGGAGGTAGTCCGGGCCGGCCACCGCACCCTCCAGCGGGACGAACACCAGGCGGCGCCGACCGGCGAACCCGACCGTGACGGTGGCGAAGAACGGCTCGTCGCTGGCCGTCTCCACGTAGACCGACTCCAGCGAACCGATGCGGTGGCTCTTCTCGTCGACCACGGCGTGGCCGCGCCACTCGCGGATGTCCGCCATCGCGATGCCCACGGTCCGACCTCCCGTCCCCGGCTGTTCCCCCGCCCCGGTCTCCCATCCTGCTCCGGGAGCGGCCGGGACGCGCGGCGAGGCCACGAGCCCCCGGCCCGACGAAAGGGACATACGGGGGTGACCCGGCCAACCGCCACGGGCGCCGTGACCTGGGCTTTAGGCTGTCCGGCAGCAGGACCGCGAGTGGATCGTCAGCGGTGTCAGCGGTGTCAGTGCTGTCAGTGGTGTCAGTGGTGTCCGGGCGAAGGGGGCGGCAGCCGTGGGGTACGAGAACATGTGGGAGTCCGGCGGGGCCGGGATCGCGGCCGACCTGCGGCCCGACGTGCCGCATCCGGCCCGGATGTACGACTACTACCTCGGCGGCAAGGACAACTTCCCCGCCGACCGCGCCGCCGCCGAGAAGGCGCTCGCCGCCAACCCGGAGTTCCGCTCCACCGCCCGCGCCAACCGCGCCTTCCTCACCCGCGCGGTGCGGTGCGTCGCCGACCTCGGCATCGACCAGTTCCTCGACATCGGCACCGGCATCCCCACGGCCGGGAACACCCACGAGATCGCGCGGACGGCCAGGCCCGGTGCCCGGGTCGTCTACGTGGACAACGACCCGATCGTGCTCAGCCACGCCCGGGCCCTGATGGCCGGCTCGGGCGCCGGCCGCACCACCGTCATCCAGGCCGACCTGCGCGAGCCCGGCGACCTGCTGGACGCCGTCCGGGCCGTGGAGCTGCTCGACTTCTCCCGCCCGGTCGGGCTCGTCCTCGCCGCGGTCCTCCACTTCCTGCGGGACGAGGACCAGCCCCACCGGGTGCTCGGAGCGCTGCTGGACACCCTGCCCTCCGGCAGCCACCTGGTCCTCTCGCACGGCACCGCCGACTTCATCCCGTCCGCGACGCGCGACCGGGTCACCGGCGTCTACGACAGGGCCACCGCTCCCCTCGTCGGCCGCTCCCGCGAGGAGGTCCGGGCCTTCTTCGACGGCCTCGACCTCCTCGAACCCGGCGTCACCACCGTCCCCCTCTGGCGCCCCGACACCACCCCCGAGCCCGGCGCCGACCGCGTCAGCATGTACGGCGCGGTGGCCCGCAAGCCCTGAGGCCCGGGCCGGTCGGCCGGTGCCGGCAAGATCCGGCTGTCGGCCCCGTGCGATCGCGCGCGAACGGGCTGACGTGCCCCGGGGCAGGCGGCCCGTACCGCCTTGAGCGGAGCGGGCCGGCCTGGAACGATGGGCAGTTCGGATACGTCAGGTACCGCGGCTCGGGGAGAGCCGCGCGATCGGGGAGGCCGTGTGATCATCGCCCGCGAGGTGGAGTTCGACCGCGACGAGGTGTTCGAGCTGTACGACGCGGTGGAGTGGGAGGGCTACACCAGCGACGTCGACAAACTGATGCGCGGCCTGGCCAACTCCCACCTGGTCGTGACCGCGCGCGGCGAGTCGGGGGAACTGCTCGGGCTGGCCCGCACCATCTCGGACGACGAGGCGGTCTGCTATGTCCAGGACGTCCTGGTGCACCCGCGCCACCACCGCGAGGGCGTGGGCCGTGCGCTGATGGAGCACCTGATGGACCGCTACGCGCACTGCCGCTTCTTCCTGCTCTCCACCGACCACGAGTCCACCCCGGAGGGTGTGCGGAACCACGCCTTCTACCGCTCGCTGGGCTTCCTCTCCTACGAGGAGAAGGAGATGTCCGCCTTCGGGCTCCCCCGTGTCCGCGCTCCGAGGGCGGGTGCGGGGGCGGGGCGGCCCACGGCCTGACCCCGGCCCCGCCGCGCCCACCGCACGCTCAGACCGGGCGGCCGGGCGGGACCAGGCCGGTCTGGTAGGCGATGGCGACGAGCTGGGCCCGGTCCCGGGCGTCGAGCTTGGACATCGCCCGGTGGACGTGGGTGCGGACGGTGAACGGGCTGACGAACATCCGCTCGGCGATCTCCTCGTTGGTGAGGCCGGTGGCGGCCATCGACATCACCTCGCGCTCACGGGCGGTGAGGACGGCCAGCCGCTCGCTCGCGGGGGTGGCGGACGCCGGCTCGGGCTGGGCCAGGAACTGGTCGATCACGGCCCGGGTGGCGGCGGGCGAGAGCAGCGCCTCGCCCGCCGCGACGGTGCGCACGGCGGCGAGCAGTTCCTTGGGGTCGGCGCCCTTGCCGAGGAATCCACCGGCGCCCGCGCGCAGCGCCTGGGCCACGTACTCGTCGATCTCGAAAGTGGTGAGGATGAGCACCCGGGTGCCGGACAGCTCCTCGTCGCCGCAGATCTCGGCGGTGGCACCGAGACCGTCGACGCCGGGCATCCGGATGTCCATCAGCACGATGTCGGGCTTGGTGGCCCGGGCGAGCGCGACGGCCTCCCGGCCGTCGGCGGCCTCGCCGACCACCTCCATGTCCTCCTCCGCCTCGATCAGCAGGCGGAAGGCGCCGCGCAGCAGGGCCTGGTCGTCGGCGAGCAGTACCCGGATGGTCATGCGTGGTCCCTGTCCTCTCGGAGCGCGCCGTCCGCTCGGGCGGCGTGCTCCTGTCGTTCGGCCGGTGTCGGGCGATCGGTACGGGTGGTGCGCGCGGCCCGGGCGGCCCAGGCGACGTCGGCGGCGGTGAAGGCGCCCGCGGACTCGGGGCCGTCGTCGCGGGCGCCGGTGCGCAGCGGCAGTTCGGCGGTGACGAGGAAGCCCCCGTCGGGCCGCCGGTCGGCACTGAGCCGGCCGCCGACCGCCCCGGCCCGCTCGCGCATGCCGATCAGGCCGAAGCCGCCCTCGCTGGGCGGGTGCTGGGGCAGCGACACCGCGCGGCGGCGGCCGGTCGCGGTCGGTCGGCCGTTGGCGACGCTGACCGCGACCCGGCTGCCGCTGTAGGCGAGGGTGATCTCGGCGTCGGCGCCGTGAGCGTGCTTGGCCACGTTGGTCAGCGACTCCTGGACGATCCGGAAGGCGGTGAGGTCCACGCCGGGCGACAGCGGGCGGGCCTCGCCCTCGACGGAGAGCCGGATCGGCAGGCCGGCCCGCTCGAAGGTGGTGATCAGTTCGGGCAGCCGGTCGAGGCCCGGGGCGGGTTCGAGCGGGGCGCGGTCCTCGGCGCGGCGCAGCAGGCCGACGGTGGCGCGCAGTTCCTGGAGGGCCGAGCCGGTGGCGTCGGTGATGTGGCTGAGCACCTCCCGGGCCTGGACGGGGTGGTTGTCCATGAGGTGGACGGCGATGGCGGCCTGGGCGTTGGCGAGGGCGATGTGGTGGGCGACGACGTCGTGGAGGTCGCGGGCGATCCTGATCCGCTCGTCCGCGACCCGCCGACGGGCCTCCTCCTCGCGGGTGCGCTCGGCGCGTTCGGCACGCTCCTCGATGGCGGCGAGGTGGGCGCGGCGGTTGCGGATCGAGTCGCCGAGGGCGCCGGGCAGCAGGGCCCAGGCGAGCACGCCGAGCCGTTCGCTGACCGGCCCGCCGGGGCCGAACAGCAGGGCGATCCCGGTGAGCAGGACGGCGGCGGCGACCGAGGCGCGCAGCGCGGTGGCGCGGTCGGTGCGGATCGCGAGGAAGTAGAGCGCGAGCAGCAGCGGGGTGGCCAGGGTCGGGGTGAGCCGGGGGCTGACCAGGGCGAGCAGCATCGTGCAGAGCAGCGTGACGGCGACCACCGCACGCGGGTGGCGGCGGTGGGCGAGCACGGTGACGGCGGAGACCAGCGCGATGACGAAGGTGGGCGCGGCGAACGGGGTGAAGCGGCCGCCGGTCTGGTCGATGGTGGCGCCGAGGGCGGTGACCGTGATCATGGCCGTGCCGCCGGCGACGTCGAGCAGCCGCGGATGGTCGCGGCGCAGGCGCTGCCAGAAGTCGCTCATGCTCGTGCTCTCCGGTCGGGGACGCTGGCCACGCCCGCAACCGGGCAGCCTGGGTTCGAGCCGCGCCGATCCCGATCGGGGGCGCGGCGGGACGCGGCGGGGGCCTCCGCACGCGCGGTGGCCCCGACAGCAACGGTAACGGTTGGGCTCGAACCGGTGTCCGAGCAGTGGGGCGCCGGCCCGGCCCCGCTCGGTGTCGGGGCGGGGCCGGGCGGCAGTGCCCTAGACGGTGACCGACTCCCGGGCCGGAGCCTGCTCGGGGGCGGGGGTCTCCAGCTTGCTGCCCTCGACGTCCACGTCCGGTATCAGGCGGTCGAGCCAGCGCGGCAGCCACCAGGCGCGGCGGCCGAGCAGGGCGAGGACGGCCGGGACGACGGTCATCCGGACGATGAAGGCGTCGAAGGCGACGGCCGCGGCGAGGCCCAGACCCATCATCTTGATCATCGGCTCGCTCATCCCGATGAAGCCGGCGAAGACGGCGATCATGATGAACGCGGCGGCGGTGACCACCCGGGCGTTGTGCCGGAAGCCGGTGACGATCGCCTCGCCGGGCTCCTCGCCGTGGACGTAGCCCTCGCGGATGCGGGTGACCAGGAACACCTCGTAGTCCATGGCGAGGCCGAAGACCACACCGATCATGAAGATCGGCATCATGCTCATCACCGGGCCGGTCTGCTCCACGCCGATCAGCTCGGCCAGCCAGCCCCACTGGAAGACCGCGACCACGGCGCCGAGCGCGGCGACCACCGACAGCAGGAAGCCGAGGGCCGCCTTCAGAGGCACGAGGATCGAGCGGAAGACCACCATCAGCAGGACGACGGCGAGGCCGACGACCACGGCGAGGTAGGGCAGCAGCGCGTCGGACATCTTCTGCGAGACGTCGATGTTCATCGCCGTGGTGCCGCTGACCAGGACCGTCGCCCCGGTGGCCGTCTTCAGGCCGGCCGCGTCGTGGCGGATGGCGTGCACGATGTCCTTGGTCTCGGCCTCGCTCGGGCCAGTCGCCGGGACGGCGTTGAGCAGGGCCGTGTCGCCCGCCTGGTTGAACATCGGCGGCGTCACCGCGACGACCCCCGGCAGCCCGGAGACCTTCTTGGCCACCTCGTTCGCGGCGGCCTTCGGGTCGGCGACGCCCTTGGCGTCCACCATGACCGTCAGCGGGCCGTTGAAGCCGGGGCCGAAGCCCTCGGAGAGCAGGTCGTACGCGCGTCGCTGGGTGGTGGAGGTGGGCTTGGACTCGTCACCCGGCAGGCCGAGCCGCAGGTCGAGCGCGGGGGCCGCGAGCACGCCGAGGCCGATCACACCGCCGAGCAGCACCGCGAGCGGGCGGCGCAGGATGAAGCGGGCCCAGCGGGCTCCGCCGTTCTCCTTCGCGGCCGGGGCCGCCCCGCCACGGGCCTTGCGGGCCTTGCGCGGCAGCACCTTGCGGCCGAGGAAGCCGAGCAGGGCGGGCACCAGGGTGAGGGCGACCAGCACGGCGATGACGACCGTCCCGGCGGCGGCCATGCCCATCTTGGCCAGGATCGGGATGCCGACCACGGAGAGGCCGGCGAGCGCGATCACCACGGTCAGGCCCGCGAAGACCACCGCGGACCCGGCGGTGCCGACCGCCCGGCCCGCCGCCTCCTGGGGCGCGCGGCCCTCGGCGAGCTCGGCGCGGTAGCGGGAGACGATGAACACCGCGTAGTCGATGCCGACCGCGAGGCCGAGCATCATGGCGAGGGTGCCGGTGGTGGTGGAGAGCCCGAGCGTGCTGCCGAGCGCGGTGATCAGCGCCATGCCGAGGCCCACGCCGACGACCGCGGTGAGCAGCGGCAGGCCGGCCGCGACCAGCGAGCCGAAGGTGATCACCAGCACGACGGCGGACAGCGCCATGCCGATCGCCTCGCTGCTGCCCCCGGCGTCGGCCTTGGCCATCAGCGCGGTGCCGCCGATCTCGACCTTGAGCCCGGCGTCCCGGCCGTGCTGGGCGGCCCGCTCCAGGGTGTCGGTGGCGGTCCTGGACACCTCGCCGGCCTTGGCGGAGTAGCTCACCGTCGCGTAGGCGGTGGTGCCGTCCGAGGAGACGGCGCCCGGCATCTTGAACGGGCTCACCGCGCCGGTGACCTGCTCGGAGCCGGCGAGCTCGCCGACCGTCCGCTCGACCGCCTGCTGGTTGGGCGCGGCGGTGATCTTCTGGCCGGAGGGGGCGACGAACACCAGGCGCGCCGAGGCCCCGTCGGCGTGGCCGCCGGGGAAGCGCTCGTTCATCAGGTCGAACGCCTTCTGCGCTTCCGTGCCGGGCATCGCGAAGCCGTCGTCGGGTGCGGCGGGCGCCTTGGCCGCCAGGACTCCGACGGCTGCCAGCACGGCGACCCAGAGGAAGGTCACCAGCCGGCGCCGGACGAAGGTCCATCGGCCCAGGCGGTAGAGGAACGTGGCCACGGGAGAGCGGACTCCTTCGAATGCGGTTCTCGGGAACAGGAGGCGCCGCGGCCGACCGGACGTCCTGGTGGACGCGGTCCCCCGCAGCATGACCCATCCTTGATCGCCGACCCCTGCTCCGTCGTCGTCCCTGTGCAGGCCGTTTGCGTACTGCGGACGCAGTAGTGCCATCCCCCGCACGGAGGAGCGCACGCCCTGCGCCGGAAGCAGCCCCCGGACCTGCGACGGCAGCAGATCCGCTCACCCGTGCGGTCGGCGACGGCGGGCCGGGGACCGGTGGGCGAAGTAGCGTGATGTGCCTGACCCGTCCGCTGACGTGCGGTTCGGGAGGATTCGACCCGATCGGTGCTGCTCCGGCAGCCCGCCGCCGGAGGTGCCCATGGGCGTTCCAGCCGCCCGCATCGTGTTCGACGAGAGCGACCGCGCGGCCGTCGCCGAAGCGGTGACCGAGATGCTCACCACCGGCGCGCTGACCCTCGGCCCGTGGACCGAGCGCTTCGAGCAGGCCTTCGCCGCCGAGCACGGCGCCTCGCACGCCGTCGCGGTGAGCAGCGGCACTGCGGCGCTGGAGGTGATCCTGCGCAGCGTCGACGTCCGGGGCCGCGACGTGGTCGTCCCCGCCGTCACGTTCTACGCGACCGCCGGGGCGGTGGTGCACGCGGGCGGGCGGCCGGTCTTCGCCGACGTCGATCCGGCCACCCTCGCGCTCTCCCCCGAGACCCTGGAGGCGGCGCTCACCCCGGACACCGCCGCCGTCGTCCTGGTGCACATCGGCGGGCTGGTCGGCCCGCAGGTCGACGCCCTGCGGGCGCTGTGCGACCGGCGCGGCGTCCCACTGGTCGAGGACGCCGCGCACGCCCACGGCAGCAGCTTCAACGGCCGCGCCGCCGGCACCTTCGGCCTGGCCGGGGCCTTCTCCTTCTACCCGACCAAGGTCACCACCAGCGGCGAGGGCGGGATGATCCTCACCGAGTCGCCCGAACTGCGCGACGGGGCCCGGATCTACCGCGACCAGGGCAAGGGCTCCTTCACCACCAACCACCACGTCAAGCCCGGCTACTCCTGGCGGATGAGCGAGCCGCACGCCGCGATCGGCGCGGTGCACCTGCGCCGGCTGAAGGAGTTCATCGAGACCCGCCGGGCCGTCGCCCGCCGCTACGACACGGCGCTCGCCGGGCTGGACGGGCTCGACCCGGTGCCCGAACCGCCCGGCTGCCGCGGCAACTACTACAAGTACGTGGCGCTGCTGCCGGCCGGGGTCGACCGCGCCGAGTTCAAGCGGGCGGTGGCCGAGGAGCACGCGGTGCGGCTGTCCGGCGAGGTGTACGACCTGCCGCTGCACCTCCAGCCGGTGTTCGCCCCGTACCGGCGCGGGCCGCTGCCCGTGGCCGAGGACGTCTGCGCCCGGCAGGTCTGCCTGCCGGTGCACTCCGACATGACCGAGGACGAGACGGAGCAGGTGGTCGACGCCGTCTCCGCGGTGTACCGGCGCCTGGCCGGGTAGCCGGAGCGAAGGGAGCAAGATCGTGCGGATAGCCGTCACCGGGGGCTGCGGGTTCATCGGCTCACACGTCGTGGACCACCTGATCGCGGCCGGCCACGACGTCCTCGCGGTGGACACCACCGACAAGTACCTCAACCCGGACGCCGAGCACGCGCGGCTCGACGTCCTCGACCTCAAGGCCCTCACCGCGGCGCTGGCCGGCAGCGAGGTGGTCTACCACCTGGCCGCCATGGCCGACGTCGAACAGGTCAGCGCCGACCCGGTCCGCGCGGTGCGGACCAACATCGACGGCACCGAGGCCGTCCTGGAGGCCGCCCGGCGCAGCGGCCTGAGCCGCACGGTCCTGGCGAGCACCGTCTGGGTCTACGGCGCCGCCCTCACCGACGAGCAACTCGACAGCAGCGAGCAGGAGTTGGACGAGCACGTACCGATCGAGCTGGAGCACAGCGGCCATCTGTACGTGGCCACCAAGCTCGCCGCCGAGATGCTGGTGCACAGCTACCGCGAGCTCTACGGGCAGCACTTCACCATCCTGCGCTACGGCATCCCGTACGGCCCCCGGATGCGGGACGAGCTGGTCGTCGCCCGGTTCGTCCAGGCCGCGCTGGCCGGACGGCCGATCACCATCGCCGGGGACGGCCGGCAGAGCCGCAACTTCGTCTACGTCGAGGACCTCGCCGACGCCCACGTCCGGGCCCTGTCCCCCGCCGCCGAGGACCAGACCTTCGCACTGGAGGGCTCGACGGCCGTCTCGGTGCGGGACATCGCCGACACGGTGGACGGCCTGCTGGGACCCGTCACCATCGAGCACATCGACGGGCGGAAGGCCGACTACGCGGGGCGGCGGATCTCCTCGGCGCAGGCCAAGCGGCTGCTGGGCTGGTCGCCGAGGACCAACTTCACCGACGGCGTGCGGCGGTACGCGGACTGGTACCGGGCCACCGTCGGCACCGCCGCCGGCGCCTGACCGGGCCGCCCGATGCCGCACGCCCTGCTGGTCTCCGGCTCGCTCGGACAGGGCCACGACGTGATGGCCCAGGCCTGCGCCGACACCCTGCGGGAACGCGGCTGGACCACCCGCACCGTCGACGCCATGGCCCTGCTCGGGCAGCGCTCGGGCGCGGCCGGGGAGGCGGTCTTCCGCCGGCTGCTCGACCTGCCCGGGGTGTACGACGCCTTCCACTTCTCGGCGCTGCGGCCCGGCGCCCGGATCGCCCTGCTCGCCGACGCGGCGGCCCGCGGCCGGCTGGTCCCGGCGCTGCGGGAGCTGATCGAGGCGCAGCGGCCGCAACTGGTGGTCTCGGTGTTCGCCACCGCGACCTCGGCCGTCAACCGGCTGCTGCGGCAGGCGCCGGAGCGGGAGTTCCGGCACTTCGTGTTCTGCACCGACGTGACGCCGCACCGGCTCTGGGTGCAGGAGGGGACGGACCTGTTCCTGGTCACCTCCGAGGTCGCCGCGTGCGCGGTCCGGCGGTACCGGCCGGATGCCGACATCGCCGTCGTGCCGGCGCCGTTGCGCCAGCCGTTCTACCGGCCGCCGCGACGGGCCGCGGCGCGGGCGGAGCTGGGCGTGCCGGCGGGCGCCGCGTGCGTCCTGCTGATGTCCGGCTCCTGGGGGCTCGGTCCGCTCGCCCGCACCGCCGCCTCGCTGGCCGCCGCCGGGCCGCACGTCCTCGCGGTGGCCGGGCGCAACCGCGAACTGGAGCGCCGGCTGCGGGCCGCCGCGCGCCGGGAGCCCCGGCTGCACCCCTTCGGCTACACCGACCGCGTGCCCGCGCTGATGGCCGCCGCCGACCTGGTGGTCACCAGCTCGGGCGACACCTGCAGCGAGGCCCGGGCGCTGGGCCGGCGGCTGCTGCTCCTCGACGTGGTGCAGGGGCACGGGCGCGACAACCTCCAGCACGAGCTGGAACTCGGCCACGCCGACGTCGCCACCGCCCACCCGGCCGAAGTGGTCCGCAACGCCCTGGCCGCGCTCCACCGCCCCGAGCCCGCGCCGTCCGCCGGCGCCACACCGGAGGCGTGGCGCCGGGGCTTCGCAAAGGCGCTGGAACGAGTCGGACTGGCGGCGACGGAGCACCGCGATCGGTGGTGAACCTCTCAGCCGGCTTCTCCTTGCAGCGCGTTCCCAGAGTCCGACGTCACGGCTGCTCGCCCTCGTCCTCGAAGGACATCTGCTCCCACCTCCCACCGCAGGCCATCGCCACCGTCAGCTGGTGGACCGCTGTCGACACCGACCTGGCAGGCTCTCGGAACTTCTTGCCTCCTGCCGCGAAACGTTGGCCGGCCGCGGACCCGAACTCCTCCACCTTCGCTGCCCCCTTCCTCATCCGCACGGCCATTCCGTTCAGCTCCTCACGGAACCTCCGGACTTCGGGGGCGCCATCGCCCTTCGGCACGGCGTCGACCAGCGAGTCCACAGTCCTCACACTGAGGTCGATTCCCGCCACGCTTTCCGCGAGCTTCTCCGCTGCCTCCTCCAGCTCGACCACCGGCGAGGACACCGCGCTCCCGAACGAGCACAGAGCAGCTGCTCTCGCGCCCCCCGGATCACCCGACCGAGCGATTCGACGCTCCACCGCGTCCGCCGTATCAGCCGCTCTCCCGATGCTCTCGATCAGCCCCGTCACTGCATCCATGTGGACCAGGAACGACCCCAACTGATCATCCAGCTTGGAGATCTGGTCCCGAATCCCGGACTCGGCCAAGCCGTCACCCTCCAGAGCGGGAGGTGCGGCACCACCGTCTCCGAACGGAAGCAGTTTCTTCAGGATCCCCGGCGGCAAGGCCGCGGAAAAACCGTCCTTCAGGCCTCCTGCGACGACTCGTTCCAGATCCTTCCGGACATCGACGAGTCCGGCATCCGTCCGCTTGAACCGGAGAGTCCGGATCGAAGGGAGGTCGAACGGCATCCTTCCGTGTTCACCGAGCTGGATCGTCGGCCGACCGACGGCATGGCGAAGCGCCAGTCCGTAGATGACGCTGGGATCCCCTCCGCTCAAGTCCGCGATGGCGATCTCGTCCTGCACCAGGTGCTCGAGCACCTCGTCGGTGATCCCTCCCGATCGCGTGATCTGGTCGACCCTGACGGGCTCGATGCCATATCTGCGGCACACCGGATCGACCACCTTCTCGAAGGTCTCCATGTACTTCTCGTACGCCTTCAGCGCGGCGCTCCCCAACGGCGCCAGACTGTTACCGATCGGGCCGATCACGAGGCATCTCACGACATATCCTCCTGACAGGAGGCGTCCGACCGCCATCGAGCCGCGAAATCGGCGCCTTCCGCCACATCGTCCGCGTAGATCGGACGCTCCTCGATCCCGAGAGCCCGCAGCAGGAGCGCCGTCGGGATCAGGTAGCGCCACCCGAGCCGCAGCACCGCGCAGGGGAAGCGACCGGTACGAATCATCTTGTACGCGGTGGCGGAATACACGCCGAGCGCTCGAGCCGCAGTCCGCACGTCGACGGTCAGAGGAAGCTCGAAGGCCTCCGCGAAGGAAACAGGTCTCACTGTCATCGGTGTCGATCCTCCGAGCGAAGAACAAGTCGACCAATCAGCCTGCCGTGGTCCTCTGTGAGCCGACCGAGAGCGATCTCCCGCAGACCGAGGCGTTCCGCAATCGACCCGATGCGCTCGCCCTCGACGCGTTGCCGGAATCTCGCGGACGGGCTCCTAGGCGCCACCGTGCCCGAATGCACAAGGCCCTGAGGTGCCTGCGGAATTCTGGTTCCCTCAGCCCGTTTCCGGGCCGAAATGCCCGGATCGCCCCGATCGGTTGCCACACTGGCAAGATCACCGCAGGAGAGTTCCCGGGAGAACTTTCGGCCGTAGGCCCAGGCTCTGCTCCTGGAGAATCTGAGCAGGTCACCACCGACGGACGGGCTTTCAGGATCCACCGTTTCCAGGGCCGACAACACGGCAAGAACCGCTTCCGCCTCGACGTCGTCGCGGTCGGCCCCGAAACACTCGGCAACCCGCCGGACGACACGCCGCAGGCCAGGAATCGCCAACCAGGTTACGACTGACTTCCAGTCCGCGGCGCTCACTCCCGTCTCCACGCCCCGGCAGCCGCCGCACCGGAGTACCGCTTCGCGCCACACGGCCCGTCGGACATCCTGGTCAGGTGGATCCTGATACAGCGCTTCCCTCGCCTCGCGGATCGAGAACGCCGCTCGGGCCCCCTCCAGAAGGACCGGGAAGCGAACCTCCGCACCGCTGTCGAGTAGTTCGACGCATCTGTCGAGGGAGGCTTCCAGCCCCGATCGCCTACCCGGACTCATGAGGCCTCCCCCTTCTTCCGCTGCCCGCGATACAGCGACTCGGACGCCTTGCTGCACGCGTGCGCGAGGCGGGCGAGCCCCACGCAGATCCTCGCGTACACCGCCATGGGCGCCGGTCCCGGCTCCGGCTCTCGTGTGTGGACTGCTGGCAGGAACGCTTCACTCGTGATGTTGTAGAGGTTCACGTCACCGACCACTCCACCCGTGATCGCAACGCTTTCCTCGGCGATCTGGGCCCGCACCTCCGACACCGGATTCCGGCGCCGGTCGAACGCCCGCTCAGCCATCGATTCGCCGACGCTTCGGAACCCGGGAATTCCCGTGGTCCAAGTCTCCGGTTACGTCCCCCACCACACCGATTCCGTTTTTGATGTCCTGCCGGATACATCTCCAAGCCAGGTCCGATGGCGTTGGAGCTCCTCCGGATCTCTGCTCGGTGGACGGCTCGGGTTCGTCCTCCTGCTTTCCGCCCAAGCCACGTCTCAGCAATTCTCCGGAGAGCTTCGGAACGTACATCCAGGCGCGCTGGGAGAAGTCCTTTCCATCGACCTTCGCCAGCACCTCGGTGAACTGGTCCGGCGCCAACCCGACATATCCGCCGAGCACCGAGTCCTTGTAGGCCCGATCGGAGAGGACCGCGACCACGTCGGTTTTCGCACCACCAGCCATGAGAGCCTTCCGCAGGGGCCTGCAATCCAGCAAGCGATGCAGCTCGTTCCGCGCCGCCCCGTTTCCGCAGCCCGGTTCACCTGAATTCTCCACTGGCCCAACGTGGGCACTGATGCGGAGTCGGATGCGCGGCCCCTGAGCCCCCTGGTTGTATTGGCCGACCACATCCCCCATGGTCGACAGGAAGGGATAAACCGCCAAAGGCAGCAGAGCGGGGTCGAAGCCGATCGCGACCCCATCCCCGGAGCTCTCCGAGAAGTACCCGTCCTGCCTGAGCCCGCCCAGCCCCGCCGATTCGAGTGCCCGGTCCACCAGGGCAGGGACGACCTCACTCATCGGGGCGTGGAGCAGGGAGGGAAGTCTCGTGTAGCCCATGGCGTCCACCGCCACCATCGCGGTGTAACGGGGCAACGGAACACTTTTCGACCACGGCAACGGGAATTCCTGGAACGACATGCGACCTCCTGGACTTCGCTGTTTCTCCGGCCCAGTGCCGGCCAGCTGGTCACATGCATTTCCAGCAGGATTCGCGAGTAATGCACAGAACTGTGCACAACCGCCACCTGTGGCGCTTCTCACTATTCGATCTGACGTGCGCAATGGCGCACGCGCCTCGCATCCTTCGCCATATCGCGCAGCGCACGGATGTCCTTGATCTCAAGGGATTCCCGCCTGGCGATGACAGCCCCTGCCTCCTTCAAGCCTTTCAGGACGGGACGCAGCGCGTTTCTGGTGACCCCGACCGCTTGCGCGAGCACCTCCCGAGTCAGCCCCTCGACCCTCGTGGTGGAGCCGTTTCCTGCGAGGTAAAGCAGAGTTCGTGCCAACCTGACGTCCAACGGAAGGTCCTTGAGCCAGAAGCGCGTGAGCTCGGCCTCGTTCCGCAGGCCCTGCTCCCAGAGAAGCAGTTCATGGCTGACATCACCCTTCTGAATCAACGTCAGAAAGTCCTCGCACGCCATCTTGACCGCCCTGCAAGCCCCTATCGCCGCCACATCGGCATTCCTCGGCTTACCGGCCAGCGCCGACATTTCGCCGAGCAGGTTCATCGGCCCCCTGAATGCCAGCCATCTACTGCGCCCATCGGCAAGTTGCCGAACGACACGCACGAAGCCGTGGGTCAGCAGCAGGACGTGATCCCCGCTGCTCCCCTGACCCAGGATCAACTGCCGGTTTTTGTAGTCGACTTCTTTACCCTTGCGGTGAAACTCATCCACCAGCTTCTGCACCGCTGCTCCTCGAGCACACAGGGCAAGCCCTCCCTGCCCTCCACTCCGATTTCTACCGTTTCCATCCCGCAGGTTCCGGAAGGCACGGCACAGCGACGAAGCGCGCCCGCGCGAGTTCCCCGGCGACTACCTCCGGCCGGGGACCCCAAGCCCGAGAAAGCCACCGCCGGCGGGCGGCGGCACCCGGTGGTCGCGGAGGGGGCCGAGGGTGAGGCGGCGGGTGCGGCAGTGCGCGGCGATCAGGGGGAGCGCGGCGAGGGTGGCGCGCCAGGAGCCGGGGGCGGAGGTGCAGTCGGAGTCGTGCAGCAGGAGGGTGGCACCGCCGGTGAGGCCGGGGCGGGCGGTCGCGTAGACGGTCGCGCCAGTGGCCTCGGCCGTCCAGTCGCGGCCCCAGGCGGTCCACAGCACGCTGCGCAGGCCGAGGCGGCGGGCGGCCAGGGCCGGGCCCGCGGTCAGGACGCCGTACGGCGGGCGGTACCAGAGCGGACGGGCGCCGCAGAGTCCGGTCACCGCCTCGGCGGCGCGGCGCAGTTCGCGCAGGTCGCGGGCGGGGGCCGGGTACCACTGCTGCCGGTGGTGCCAGCCGTGGACGGCCACCTCGTGGCCGCGCAGCACCAGCTCGCGGCCGAGCCCGGGGGCGCGCTCCAGCATCGCGCCGAGCAGGAAGAAGGTGGCGCGGGCGCCGAGTTCGTCCAGCGCGTCGAGAACGTACGGGGTGCTGGCCGGATCGGGGCCGTCGTCGAAGGTCAGGGCGACGTGGCCGGGCGCGGCGCCGTGTCCGGCGGTGCGGCGGGCCAGGGTGCGGCGCAGCGGGGGCAGGCGGACGGCGGCCGGGGCGAGGTGCAGGAACTCCGCGCCGGCGGCGAGGGCGGTGGCGGCGACGGCGGCGGTGCCCGTCCGGTGCACGGCGGCGGCGCTCACTCGAAGCGGGCGGCCATCCGGCGGAACACGCCCGGTGCCACCCCGTGGAAGCGGGACGGGAAGCCGAGCCAGTGCGGGACGTAGAGGCGGTCGCGTTCGGTGGTGATGGTCGCCACCACCGCGTCCGCGACCCGGTCCGCCGGGACCAGCCGCGGCCAGTCGCGCTCGTACGGGGTGCCGCGCCGCTCGAAGAACGGGGTGTCCACCGCGCCGGGGAGCACCAGGCGCACCCCGACGCCCGTGCCGCGCAGCTCGTACCAGAGGCTCTCGGCGAACATCGTCAGCGCGCCCTTGGTGGCCGCGTAACCGGACTCCTCCCGCGAGCCGACCTGGCCGACGATCGAGCCGAGCAGCACGATCCGGCCACGGCGGCGCTCCAGCATGCCGGGCAGCAGCAGGCGGACCAGGCGCAGCGGGGCGGCGAGGTTGACCTCGATCATCCGGTCCAGGGTGTCGGAGGGCGTCTGCGCGTACGGGCCGCGCCAGCCCAGGCCGGCGCTCGCGACCAGGGCGTCCACCCGGCCGGCCGCGGCCAGGGCGGCCTCCGCGAGGCGGGCCGGACCGTCCGGCTTGCTCAGGTCCTCGGGCAGGGCGCGGCCGCCGGTGCGGTCGGCGAGTTCGTCGAGGCGGGCGCGGTCGGTGCCGGAGAGCAGGGTGTGCCAGCCGGCGTCGGCCAGGCGGGTGGCGGTGGCGAGGCCGATCCCGGAGGAGGCGCCGGTGATCAGCGCGACCGGGCGGTCGGCCGGGGCGGCCGGGGCGGTCGGGGCGGTCGGGGCGGTCCGGCCCTCCGGAGCCGAGGGGGCCGAGGGGGCCGAGGGGGCCGAGGGGGCCGTGCGGGCCTTCGGGCCTGACCGCCGGGGTCGGGAGTGGGACTCCTCCGCCATCGGGCACCTGCCGCTCTGTGGCCGTGTCGCCGTCCGATTTGTCCGGCAAGTCACCTTCGCATGGCGGAGCCGTCCGGGCTACCGGGGCGGGACGGCGGGCTCCGCCTCGGTGTCCCGGTGCGGAGCCACCAGCTCGGCGGACTCGCCCTCCAGCTCACCGAAGCGGGAGAGCACGAAGGTACCGCCCACCGCGACCACGAAGCCGGTCAGCGCGCACCACTCGAACCCGGGCCGGGCGGCGTCCCCGAGCACCGTCACGCCGATCAGCGCCGGACCGAAGGTCTCGGTCACCGTCCCGGCAGCGGTCGCGGCCGTGACCGTCCCGCGCTGCAGCGCCAGGGCGTAGGCGAGGTAGCCGCCGAGGCCGCCGACGGCGAGCGCGTAGGCGGCGGGATCCGTGAGGACGGCGACCGGGCCGGAGACGTCCAGGACCCGCACGGCCAGGCTGGTCACGCCGAAGCCGACCCCGGCCAGCAGGCCCAGGCCGGCCGCGGCCGCATTGCCCTCCCGGCGCACCAGGACCACGGTGGCGAGCACCATGGCGGCGGTGGTGGCGAGCAGCGCCCAGTGGAAGGCGGTCGCGGCGTGGTCGCGGCCCTCCTGTCCGGAGCCGAGCGCCAGCAGGGTCAGGCCGAGGACCACCGCGAGGATGCCCGCGAGATCGCCCCGGCGCAGCCGGGCGCCCAGCAGCCAGACGGCCGCCAGGGCGGTGACGGCCAGGCTGGCGTTGGTGACGGCCTGGACGAGGAAGAGCGGGAGGGTGCGCAGGGCGACGATGCTCAGCACGAAGCCGACGATGTCCAGCAGCGTGCCGAGGATGAACTGCCAGGACCGCAGCAGCGCGGCCAGCAGGCCCGCCCGCACCCGGTCGGCGCGCGGGGCCGACCGCGCGCCGCGCGCCTGGAAGACCGCCCCGAAGCCGAAGCAGACGGTCGCGGCCAACGCGGTGGTGAGTCCCAGCAGCATGCCTCTCCCTGCCTCGCGGGGCAGCACTCGGTCCCCTCACCAGTCTGTGCCCGGGGGAACGGGGGCGCACGGATGGAGCGCACGGGACGGGGGTGCACGGGTGGAGCGCGTGGGGCGGGACGGGGCGGAGCGGCTCGGCCCACCGGGTCCACCTGAGCGGCGGGCGGTTTGCCGACGAGCGGTGTTGCGTCATGCCTGATCCATGATTCAGCACGCCGTGCCGCTCGCCGCATCCGGCCTGAAGATCGACTGGGCAAGGATGCCGACCTACAACACGATCATGTCCGTGGCCGCCGGCGCCGGACTGCTGCTCGTGGTGGAACTGGGACGTCGGCTCCTCGCCCGGGGCCGCACCATCACGCTCGACGGCTGGGCGCTGGCGTTCGGGGCCCTCGGGTTCACCCTCGTCACCACCGGCCTGCACATGACCCTGACCTGGCCGCTGGCCAGGCAGGGCTTCCCGTTCGACAACATCATCTTCGGCGAGCCCGCCCTGGCGTTCGGCGTCCTCCTGCTCACCGCCTCCTTCTACCTCTGGAGGCGCGGCAGCGAGCTCCTCGCCGCGGACGGCGTCGACCGGACGGTCCGGGTGGCCGCGCCGATCTCGGTGTTCGTCTTCGGCATGGGGCTCGCCTGCTTCGGCATCGCCGCCGCGGGCTGGAGGTACACGCTCTTCGCCGCCCCGCCCGAGGAACCCGTCTCGGGGGAGTTCTCGGACCGGCCGTGGCTGGAGGCGAGCTTCATGTCCGGGCTGTACGTCCTGGTCGGCATCGGGGCGCTGCTCTTCCCGTTCGCGCTGCGCTCGCCCCGGCGGTGGACGAGCCCGGTCATCGGCGCCGCATGGGGGCTGGCCGGCCTCGCCTTCCTGGCGTTCGGCGGGCTGAACTACTTCACCCACATCGGGCTCATCGTCAACACCATGTGACCGACGGCGGTCCTGCCGGGGCCCGGTGGATCCGGATCCACCGGGCCCCGGGGAGCGGCCGCCCCCGGCGTCCCGGACGGGCCGGAGCGCCCACCCGCGGGACGCGGCTCCGGGTCAGCCGGGCGCGTCCGCGAGCAGCGTGGCCGTCCGGGTGACCAGTGGTTCGTCCATCGGGGCCGCCTCGTCCGCCGGCTCGGTGGTCAGCACGGCGAGGAGGACGGGGGCGCCGGCCGGGGTCCCGGCGATGCCAGGCGGGTGACGCGGTCGCCGATCGAGCGGGCGAAGCCGGTGACGGCGGTCGGTCCGCCGAGTTCGCGGAACAGAATTCGGCGACGGTCCTGTCGCGGCGCGAACCGCCTTCCCGATCACCAGGACGCGGCGCATTCGCCGACGGTTCGTCAACTGTGGTCATCCGTCCGATGGCTCACGGCCGGACGGCCACCGCGGCGTACAACGAGACCTCCTCGGCGGCCCCGGGCGTCTCCTCCGGTGCGGGCCGCCACTGCGCGATGGGGACGAGCCCCGGGTCGAGGAGCGTCCAGCCGTCGAAGAAGCGGACGATCTCCGACCGGGTGCGGGCCTGGGCTGCGGTGCCGGCGGCCTCGTAGATCCGGGTCAGCCGGGCGATGTCCTCGGGCGCGAACTCAGGACTGACGTGGGTCAGCACCAGGGCGCTGCCGGGGACGAGGGCGGATTTGAGGCGCTCGACCAGCTCGTACGCGCCGTGGGTGTCGGGGACGAAGTGGAGCAGGGCGTTGAGGGAGAGCGCGACCGGGCGGGACAGGTCGAGGGTCTCGCGCAGGCCCGGGGCGGCGAGCAGTCCGAGCGGGTCGGTGACGTCCGCCTCGACGTACGCGGTGCGGCCCTCGGGGGTGCCGGTGAGCAGGGCCTGGGCGTGCGAGAGCACGATCGGATCGTTGTCGGCGTAGACCACGCGGGCGTTCGGCCGGATGCTCTGGGCGACCTCGTGCAGGTTGGGCGAGGTGGGGATGCCGGTGCCGATGTCGATGAACTGGTCGAAGCCGGCCTCGGCGAGCGCCCGGGTCGAGCGCTGCATGAAGGCGCGGTTGACCCGGGCGGCGGCGCGCAGCCACGGTGCGACGGCGAGGGCCTGTCCGGCGGCCTCGCGGTCGGCGGCGAAGTTGGTGAAGCCGCCGAGGAAGTAGTCGTACATCCGGGCCGAGTGCGGCACGTTCAGCCGCAGGTCCACCCCGTCGTAGAGACCCATCGCGCTCTCCCCCGGTTACGCTCCCGACCGATCATTCCCGACCGATCGCTCCTGACCACGATAGGCGGGACCGGTCGCGTTCCGAACAGCTTCGGAGCATTCCAACCAACCGACGGCGCCCATGAGATGACCATCTGTATTCGGATTGCATCCTGGAGTGACGGGCCTGATGGAATGAGGATGGGCACCGACAGCCCGACCCTCGGGTGGCCGGGTGAGCAGCCGACGGCCACGGAAAGCAGGCTCGATGACGATCGACAGGGGTGCCCCGGCGCGCAGGTTCCGGGGCGGAACGGCCGTGGCGCACATTCACGGAGCGGAGACGGCGCCGGCGGCCGGCTCCGACCGTGCTCCCCGGTCCGACCCCGAACTCCGCCTGGGCCTCGCCTACGCCGCCTTCTGCGAGACGCACGAACCCGCCTGGCACGCGCTCGCGTTGACCCGGATAGGCAACCGGTCCGACGCGGAGCTGGTCGTCGGGGCGGTGAAGTCCGACCTGGCCCGCTGCTGGCCGCAGGTCCTGCGGTTCGAGGAACCGGCCGCCTACGCCTGGCGGTTGGCCAACCGGCACGTGTCGGACTGGGTGGCCGCCGAGGAGCCGGTGGAGGTGGAGGCGGTCACCTTCGCGGCGGTGATCGGAGCCTTCAAGCAGGTGGCGAAGGGGCTGCTGCACAGCGAGGCCGACGAGGTGCGGCTGTACGCGGCGATCCTCGAACTTCCGGACCGGCAGCGGGATGTGGTGATCCTGCGGTACCTGCTCGGCCTGCACGTCAAGGTGATCGCGGCGTACCTGGGGCGGCCGGTGGCGACGGTGCACTCCAACCTCCGGCACGCCCGGGAACGGCTGGCCCGTCGGCTCGGGGTGGGCGAACTCCCGGACGACGAGGGCGAGCTGTGACGGGGAGACCGGAGGGGGGCACCCCGGGCGGCGCGGCACCGGCGGACGGCGGCCCGGCCGGCGCGGCACCAGCGGACGGCGGCCGGACGGTGTTCCGCGTTCCCCGGTCCGAACGCGCCCACGCGGAGCGGGTCGCGGCGCTGCGCCGGGCCAGGCTCACCGCCGCGCCCGCCCACCTGCCGTCGGAGCACGAGCAGGCGGCGTTCGAACTCGGGCTGGTGGTGGCCCTGGTGCTGGGCGCGCCGGACGCCTCGCGCGGACTCGACCTGCTGGTGAGCGCGCGCCGGATCGAGCCGGAGGGGGCCGAGGTGTTCGGCGCGCTGCTGTACGCCACCGGCAAGGAGGAGGGCGCCGAGTTCTGGTGGCGCTTCGCGGCGGGCTCGGGCAGCGGGACGGCCGCCTACTGCCTGCACCTTCACCACCTGATGCTCGGCGAGACGGACGACGCCGACTACTGGCGGGCCTGGTCGGACCAGCTGGCGACGGTCGAACGACCGCCCGGGCCGCGGGTGTTGCGGATGAACCGGCCGCTGCTGCCGGACGACGTACGGCGGGACATCCTGTCGCGGGTGCACCGGGGGCTCGCCCCGCAGCTGCCGCCGGCGCTGGTCGCGGTGATCGACCGGCTGCCGGTGCAGGACGGGGACGAGGAGGAGGTGCCGAGCCCGTGGGGGCTCACCTCGGGGGCGACCTCCGGCTGCTCCTGGACGGACCTTCCGTGGGGAGCCGGGGACGATCACGGCGCCCCGTGGGAGTGAGTGTCCCGCGGGCTGCCGTGATCATCCGTTCAGGTGAGCGCCGACAGCCGGGCGACGACGGCCCGGTCGCGCCCGCTCCCGGTCTCGGTCCGCTCCCCCGCCGGCGTGGTGTGCCGGACGACGTACCGGTGCGGTGCCATCGCGGTGTCACGTCCGGCCAGGGCGGCGACCACGGCGCGGTGGGCCTCGGCGGGGCCGAACGAGGGGTCGACGGCGGCCACCTCGGCCACCAGCCTTCCCTCGCTCACCGAGAGCCGGTGGTCCCCGAGCGCGGCGTGCAGGAGTTCGCGGACGGCCGCGAGATCGATCCAGGAGCCGTCGACCAGCCTCCAATCACCGCCCCGGCCGGCCCCCGGCGGCCCGAGCGCCGCGGGCAGGTCGGCCAGCAGCACCGGGCCCTCGGCGGCGGCCGCGAGCACGGCCGGCAGCGCCCGGGCGAAGCTCTCGGCCTCCTCGGGGTCGAGCACCTGGGGACAGGCGATCAGGGCGAAGTCCAGGCTGCCGGTGATCCGCAGGACGGTGAGCATCAGCCGGACCGGCAGCGGCGGGGCGGGCAGCACGGTGAGCTCGGGGTCGGCGGCCGGGGGCGGTTGGACGGCGGCGACGGAGGCCGGGATGGTGAGGCTCAGGTCGTTGACGACCACCTGGCGGGCGAACCGGGCGCCGCGCACATGGGCCGCGTCGTCCACCAGCTGCCAGACCTTCTCGGCGTCCAGGGTGCTGTGCCAGTAGGCGCTCAGCGAGGCCGACTTGGCGCGGCCGATCAGCTGGTCGAGGTCGGCCGCGCCGGCGTCGAGCAGGATCAGGGCGTCCTGCGCGAGGGTGCCGACGTGGTCGATCAGGGCGGCGCGCTGACGGTTGGCGGACAGCGCCGAGAACACCAGCTCGGACCGGCCCGCGCGGTGGGCGACCAGCGCGGCGAAGGCGGCGAGCAGGACGACCGAGGGGCTGGCACCGGTGCGCCGGCAGACCGCGGCGAGGTCGTCGGCGGCGGTGCGCGAGCGGACCAGCAGGGCGCTGTGGTCGCGGGGCGGGCCGCTGATCCGCGCGTCGGAGAAGACTCCCACCGGGCCGGCGGTCAGGATCCGGGCCCAGTGCCGCAGGGCGGCCGCCGACCTGCGGCGGCCCTGGGCGCTCTGCTCCGCCACGGCGATCCCCAGCGGGGTCGGCGCGGTGACCGGCGGCAGCTCCTTCCCGGCGGCGAGGGCGCACCAGTCCTCGATCAGCACGGCGGTGGCGGCGCCGTCGGCGCCCGCGTGGCAGACCACGGCGACCAGCCGCAGCAGTCGCTCGCCCGCGGCGATCAGCGTGAACCGGATCCTCGGCGGCAGGTCGAGGCCGACCGGAACGGTGACATCGACCCGGCCCAACTCCTCGGCCATCGCGTTCAGTTCGGCGTCCGAGCGACAGCCGGCCTCGACCACGGAGACGGCGAACCGGCCCTGCCGGTGCACCACCTGGCGGTCCGGGAATCCGTCCGGACCGGGGCCCGCCGGAAAGGAGGTCCGCAACGACTCGTGCCGCTCGACCAGCCGGCGGAGGGCGACCAGCCCGGAGGGGACCGAAGTACCGTCGGGCACCGGCCAGACGGACTCCTTGTTGATCGCCTCGGGGGCACTGGCCCGGATGCAGCGGATCATGTTGTCCTGGCCGCGGGTGAGCGGTCCGGAGCCGCTGTTCTCGGCGGCGTACCGCACGGTGACCCGCCTGGTGGCCGGATTCGCGCCGCACGGTGTCACGCCGAGTGACGCCAGGTCGTGCGGTGGAGCGCCGAGCAGCGCCGGGTCGTGCGGTGGAGCGCCGAGTGACGCCGGGTCCTGCGGTGGAGCGTCGTGCGGTGCCACGTCGTACACGCCTTTCGGCTTGCCGGGGAGGGCCGGGGAGGGCTCGGCAGGGGGTGTGACCGGGACGCTACCAGCGCGCTCGCCAGCTGGTCCAGACCAAACCGGAGCTGATCGAGCGTTTCGTCAATTCCCGTTCCACTCATGCGAGTTGACATGTATTGGCGATCCTCCGAGGGCGGCGACGGCAGCCCGGAACGGTTCCGCGACGGGGACGTCGCAGAGCCGGGCCGGGCCGTCGCCGAGCGCGCCCGGGTCGGCCACCAGCACCGGCGACGGACCGGCGACGGGCACGCCGAAGGACTGCACGACGCGCCCGCCGTACGCCTTGACGCAGGCCTCCCGGCGGCACCACAGCGCGGTGAACCGCGCCGCCCGCTCGGCCGGTTCCGCGGGCTCGGCGACGAACCACGCCTCCTCGACCGGGAACCAGCGGGCGGCCATCCGCTCGGCCGTCCGCGGGTCGTGGAGCCGTTCGACGTCGACACCGACCGCCCGCCCCTCGGCGAGGGCCAGCACCGCGACGGCGTCCGAGGCCGACCAGCTGACCCGCAGCGCGCCGTCCCCCGCCGGCTCGGGCTTGCCGTTCGGCCCGTACCGCCAGACCACGTCGGCCGGGTGCACGCCGAGCCGAGCGGCGACCAGCTGCCGGACCGCGCCGCGCACCACGGTGAAACGCTCGCGCGCCCAGGGGT
>NZ_JBHXTL010000142.1:0-24173 GCF_042677365.1 Kitasatospora sp. NPDC127116 | reverse complement strand
CGCCGACGGCCGCATCGTCGACGAACTCCACCACCCCACCGCCGACACCGTCCTGGACCGCATGCGCCGCTTCGACGCCAAGGGCCGCACCAGCTAGTCAACCGATCCGGCCCGGCGGCCGCAGCCCGCTCACCGACCCTTCCCAGGACACCCCATGTATCGCACCGCACTGCGCAATGTGCTGGCCCACAAGGGCCGACTGCTGATGACGGCACTGGCCGTCATGCTCGGCACCGCCTTCGTGGCCGGAACCATGGTCTTCTCCGACACCTTCGGCAAGGCCATGCGGGACAGCAACTCCAAGAGCTACTCGGACGTCTCGGTCCAGGTGGTGGACCGCGCGGCCGGCTCCGCCGCCTCCGCCCGGCAGAAGAGCGAGGGCGGCTCGGCCGCCCTCACCGACGCCACCGTCCAGCAGCTGTCCGCCCTGCCGGGCACCGCCGGCGCCCGAGGCGTCGTCAGCGGCTTCACCGGCGTCGCCGACAAGAAGGGCAACCTGATCGGCCAGGTCTGGGCCGCCAAGGGCGCCAACTTCGCGCCGGGCCAGGACGGCAAGGACCCGCGCTACCCGATGGTCGAGGGCCAGGGCCCGAAGACCGCCAAGGAGGTCGCGCTCGACCGCAAGACCGCCGACAAGGGCGGCTACAAGGTCGGCGACACCGTCCGGGTCGCCGCCAACGGCCCGGTCGTCGAGGCGAAGCTCACCGGCGTCTTCACCACCGACGACCCGGTGGTCAACACCGGCGGCTCGCTCACCCTGTTCGACCGGGCCACCGCCCAGCAGACCCTGCTGGAGCCGGGCCGCTACAGCGGCATCGTGCTCACCGCCAAGCCCGGCACCAGCCAGGACGCGCTGCTCGCCCAGGCCCAGCCCGTGGTGCCTTCCGGCCACCAGTTCGACGTCGAGACCGGCGCCAAGCTCAAGGCCGACGAGCAGGACATGATCACCAGGAGCACCAGCAGCATGCGCACGATGCTCCTGGTCTTCGCCTTCATCTCGCTCTTCGTCGGCATCTTCATCATCGCCAACACCTTCACCATGCTGGTCGCCCAGCGCACCAAGGAGCTGGCCCTGATGCGGGCCATCGGTGCCAGCCGCAAGCAGGTCACCCGGTCCGTGCTGATCGAGGCCCTGCTGATCGGCACCGCCTCCGCCGTGGCCGGCCTGCTCGCCGGCATCGGGATCGGCGCCGGGATGCAGTCGCTGATCGGCGCGATGAACGAGAACATGCCGAACGGCTCGCTGGTGATCAAGCCGCTCACCGTCGTGGTGACGGTCGTGGTCGGCGTCCTGGTGACGGTCATGTCGGCCCTGCTGCCCGCCATGCGCGCCTCCCGGATCGCCCCGGTGGCCGCGATGAGCAGCGGCGACCAGCCGGTCTCCCAGAAGAGCCTGGTGGTCCGCAACACGATCGGCTCGGTGCTCGCCGGCGGCGGCCTCGCCCTGATCGGCTACGGCGCCTCCACCGGCAACGACAGCGGCCGGCTGCCGGTCGGCCTGGGCGCCTTCCTGGCCCTGATCGGCGTGTTCGTCCTGCTGCCGCTGCTCTCCCGTCCGGTGGTCGCGCTGGTCGGCCCGCTGCTGCGCGGTCTCGGCGGCACCCCGGGCAAGCTCGCCCAGCAGAACGCGGTGCGCAACCCGCGCCGCACCGCGGCCACCGCCGCCGCGCTGACCATCGGTCTGACCCTGGTCACCGGGCTCACCGTGATCGGCGCCTCGGTCAACGACACCATCGACCGGGCCGTCACCAGCTCGATGAAGGCCGACTTCATCGTCGGTGCCGCCAACGGCATGAGCCTGTCCGAGCAGGTGCCCGCCCAGATCGCCAAGGCCCCCGGGGTGGCCGCCTCCTCGGCGATGACGACCGCGTACTGGGACCTGAACGGCACCAGCAGGACGGTCAACGGCCTGGACGCGGCCGTCCTCGACCAGCTCGCCGACGTCGAGCTGACCAGCGGATCCACCGCCGGCTTCGGCCAGGGCCAGCTGCTGCTCGACGAGGACGCCGCCAAGAAGCTGAACGTCACCACCGGCTCGGTGCTGACCGTGGCCTACCCGGACGAGTCCGCCGGCAAGCTCACCGTCGGCGGCGTGTACAAGGCCGGCGGCATGCTCGGCCCGGTCATGCTGGCCAACAGCGAGATCGCCAAGCACGAGCCGAAGCCGTACGTCTCCGACGTCCTGGTCAAGGGCAAGGACGGCGCCACCGACGGCCTCAAGCAGGCGCTCAAGGACGCCACCGGCGCCAACCCGGTGATCGAGGTGAAGTCCAAGCAGGACGTCCGGGACGAGTTCAGCCAGACCATCACCTTCGCGCTGAACCTGATGTACGGCCTGCTGGGGATGGCGGTCCTGATCGCGATCCTGGGCGTGGTCAACACGCTGGCGATGTCGGTCTTCGAGCGCAAGCGCGAGATCGGGATGCTGCGGGCGATCGGCCTGGACCGCAGCGGCATCAAGCGGATGGTCCGTCTGGAGTCCGTGGTGATCTCGCTGTTCGGCGCCGGCATCGGCCTGCTGCTCGGCTGCTTCATCGCCTGGGCGATCAACGGCACCCTGAAGGCCAGCCTCTCCGGCCTGACCACGGTCCTGCCGTACGGCCAGCTGGCGATGTTCCTGGCGCTGGCCGGGGTGGTCGGCCTGGTGGCCGCGATCTGGCCGGCCCGCCGGGCGTCCAAGCTGGACATCCTGTCGAGCATCAAGACCGACTGACCGGTCCCGCAACGAGAGAGGTCCCCTGCCGGAGGGTTTCGGCAGGGGACCTTCTACTTCTGTACTCCGCCCGGTCGCACGGCCGGCTGAGCACCACGGAGGTCGTGGTCCGGCAACGCTGCCGGGCGGAGGGCCTCCGACTCATACCCCGGTGCTCCCACACAGGGGTCTCAGTCGCTTACTTGCTGGCGAGTGCCTTGTCGGCGGCCGGCTTGGCGGCCTCGACGGGCTTGGTGGGCGGAGTGACCTCCTGGATCGGAAGCTGCGGCCGCTCCATTTGGGCGAGGCCGACCATCTCGCGCTTGAGGAACATCGCGAGCGTCCAGTCGGTGAAGACGCGGACCTTGCGGTTGAAGGTCGGCACCATCGCGCCGTGGTACAGGCGGTGGAACCACCAGGCCGGACGGCCCTTCAGCTTGTACTTGCCGAAGAGGATCGCCACGCCCTTGTGCAGGCCGAGGCCGGCGACCGCACCGAGGTTCTTGTGCTTGTACTCCTTCTGCGGGAAGCCGCGCATGCCGGAGATCACGTTGTCGCCGAGGACGACGGCCTGGCGGCAGGCGTGCTGCGCGTTCGGCGGGCACCAGGCGCCCTCGCCGGCGGCGAGGTCCGGCACCTGGGCGTTGTCGCCGGCGGCCCAGACGTAGTCGAAGCCCTGGACCTGGAGGGTCGGCGCGGTGTCGACGTGGCCGCGCGGGCCCAGCGGCAGGCCGAACTCGGACAGCACCGGGTTCGGCTTCACGCCGGCCGTCCACACGATGGTGGAGGCGTCCATCTCCATGCCGTTCTTCAGCATGACGTGGCCGTCGACGCAGGAGTCCATGGAGGTCTCGATGTAGACCTCGATGTTGCGCTCCTCGAGCTTCTCCTTGGTCCACAGACCGAGGTCCGGGCCCATCTCGGGGAGGATGCGGTTGGCCGCCTCGACCACCACGAAGCGCATGTCCTCGCGGCTGACGGTCTTGTACAGCTTGGCCGCGTCGCGGGCCATGTCCTCGACCTCGGCGACGGTCTCGATGCCGGCGAAGCCGCCACCGATCACCACGAAGGTCAGCGCCTTGCGGCGGATCTCCTCGTCCGTGGTGGACTCGGCCTTGTCGAGCTGGGCCATGACGTGGTTGCGGAGGCCGATGGCCTCCTCGACCGTCTTCATGCCGATGCCGTTCTCCGCCAGACCCGGGATCGGGAAGGTGCGGGAGACCGAGCCGGTCGCGACGACCAGGTACTCGAAGGGCAGCTCGTAGCTGTCGCCGGCCGCGGGCTGGATGGTGGCGACCTTGCGGGCGTGGTCGATGCCGGTGACGGACCCGGTCAGCACCTCCGCCTGCTTGAGGGCGCTGCGCAGCGGCGCGACGAGGTTGCGGGGCGCGACGTTGCCGCCGGCCGCCTCGGGGAGGAAGGGCAGGTACGTCATGTACGACCGCGGGTCCACGACCGTGACGGTCGCTTCGCCGTAACGCATCTTCTTGAGGATGCGCATCGCGGCATACAGGCCGACGTAACCACCGCCGACAATGAGGATGCGAGGACGCTCCGTGGTGCTCATATCCGAAAGTATCCAGCACCGTCCGGAGCAGCCTTCGTGAGCCCGGTCACAAGATGAAGGACCCCCCGTGCTACACTGCGCGGCCGCAAAACCGGGCCCGGCACGGCGACCCCCACCCCTGGACGGCCCCGCGCGAGCGCGCGCCGGAGCACGACCGGCCTGAGCAGCAACGATCCGCACAGCGCCCGGGTTCCCGCGCATGATTTCGAATTTCAAACCTCAAGCGAGCCCTGACCTGCGATCCCATGGGCTACCCGGCCAGCAGGCCTTCGGTCCCACATTTCGGACGTAGCGGGCGAGTGGGTGCGGCGAATGGCCGGATCGCCATGTGAAGAAATTCACGAACTTTTCCACCCGCGCTCGGGCGCGCCCCGGCCCCGGCCCCCCGAAAGGGGTGCCGGGGCCGGTCCGGGTAAGCCCCGCACGGGGTCAGGAGGCAATACCCCAGGCGATTCCGTCGAGGATGTCGTGCTCGCTCACGACCACCTCGGCGGCGCCGGTGCGCTCCATGATCTCCAGCAGCTCCAGCGCCCCGGCCGCGATCACGTCCACCCGGCCCGGGTGCATCGACGGGATGGCCGCGCGCTCGGCGTGGGTGGCGGCCAGCAGCTCCCGGGCGATCCCGGCGACCCGGTCCCGGCCGATCCGCGAGTGGTGGATCGCCGCCGAGTCGTAGCCGGGCAGGCCCTGGGCGATCGCGGACACCGTGGTGACCGTCCCGGCCAGGCCCACCAGGGTGGCCGCGCCGGTCAGCGGGACGACCTCCTCCGCCCGGTCCAGCTCCGCCCGCACGTGCGCCCGGGCGGCCTCGACCTGCTCCGCGGAGGGCAGCTCGGCGTCGCCGAAGTACCGCTCGGTGAGCCGCACGCAACCGATGTTCACCGAGCGCGCCGCCTGGACGTCGTCCGAGCCGAGCACGAACTCGGTGGAGCCGCCGCCGAGGTCGAACACCAGGTACGGGCCGGGGAACTGACCGCCCGTCAGCTCCTTGGTGGCGCCCACGAAGGACAGGTGCGCCTCCTCCTCGCCGCTCACCACCTCGGGCTCGACGCCCAGGATGTCGCGCACGCCCTTGACGTACTCGTCGCTGTTCTCGGCGTCCCGGGAGGCACTGGTGGCGACGAAGCGGACCCGCTCCGGGCCGACACCGAAGCCGGCGATGATCTCCTGGTACTCCCGGCAGGCCGCGAAGGTGCGGGCCAGCGCGTCGGGGTGCAGCCGGCCGGTGCGGTCCACGCCCTGGCCCAGCCGGTTGACGATCATCCGGCGGTCGAGGTCGGTGATCTCCCCCGTCTCCGGGTCGAGGTCGGCGACCAGCAGGCGGATCGAGTTGGTGCCGCAGTCGATCGCGGCCACGCGGGTCGTGCTCACTCGGACTCCCGCTCCGCCGCGGCTTCCTCCACGGCGCGCTTCTTCGCGGCGCGCTCGGCGGTCTTCTGCTCCTTGGCGGCGATCACGGCCTCGTGGTCCTGGTCCTTGGCGCGGTTGCGGGCGACCCGCTCACCGGCGGCCTCGACCTCCGCCGGGGACACGCACGGGCCCTTGGCCCACCAGTCCTCCAGCATGCCGATCGCCTCGTCGCCGAGCGGGTTGACGCCCTCGCCGGCCGCCAGCGAGTGGCCGACCAGCACGTGCAGGCACTTCACCCGGTCCGGCATGCCGCCGGCGCTCGGGAAGCCCTCCAGCACCTCGATCGCGTCGCGCCGGGCGATGTAGTCCTCGTGCGCCCTCTGGTAGGCGGCCGCCAGCTCCGGGTCCTCGGCCAGCCGGGCGCTCTGGTCCTTCATCACGCCCTCCGCTTCCAGGGTGCCGATCAGCGAGGCGGCCTTGGGGCAGGTCAGGTAGTAGAGCGTGGGGAACGGCGTGCCGTCCGGCAGCCGGGGGGCCGTCTCCACGACGTCCGGGTTGCCGCAGGGGCAGCGGTGCGCCACGCCGCGCAGGCCGCGCGGCACCCGGCCGAGCTGGGCGGCGATGGCCGCGACGTCGGCGTCGGAGACGGAGGGGTGGTTCTCAGTGGTCATGGGGGGAGGTGTCTCCAACGGGGGACGGTGGGAGGGGAAGGGGGGTGGCGGGGGCCGCCGCCGCGGTGTCGGCGGCGTCCACCGAGTCCCAGATGCCGGCGTACCAGGGCTTGGCGGCCTTCGTCCGGTCGGCGGCGCTTCCGGAGGCCGCGGTGCCGGAGGAGGCCGCACCCGCCGCGGACGAGGAGGGCTGGGCGGAGGCCCGGCCGGCCGGATCCACCGCGATGTACGGGGTCTCCCCCGGCACCGCGTAGTGCAGCCGGGCGCGGGCCTGCGCCTTCACGTACTCCGGGTCCTGCCAGCGGGCCTTCTCCCGGCGCAGCTGCTCGACCTGCTGGCGCGCGTGGTCGGCCTTCGCCCGCTGGGCGGAGATCTCGGCGCGCTGGGAGATGAACTGCCGCGTCGGGTAGGCGAGGATCGCCACCAGCGAACAGAGCACCAGGACGAGGACGGTCGCCCGGCTCGTGAACCGGGGCCGGGCCGCCAAGCCCGGGATCCTCCAGCCAGCCATCTCCCGTATCCCCTCCTGGTCGCGACGGTGCCCCGCCGTCCACCCTACGGGGTGAACGGCGGGGCACCGGTCAGGCGTGCGCTACCGGGAGCGCCCGGCCCTCGTGCTCGCCGTGCGGATCGCTCCGCGCGGCGGCCGGGCCCGGTCGCTCCGCGGAGCGGCCGTTCCTGCTACTCCGCGGAGCGGAAGCGCGGGAAGGCGCCGCGGCCGGCGTACTCGGCGGCGTCGTCGAGGATCTCCTCGATGCGCAGCAGCTGGTTGTACTTGGCGACGCGCTCGGAGCGGGCCGGGGCACCGGTCTTGATCTGGCCGCAGTTGGTGGCGACGGCCAGGTCGGCGATGGTGACGTCCTCGGTCTCGCCGGAGCGGTGCGACATCATGCAGCGGTAGCCGTTGCGCTGGGCCAGCTCGACGGCGTCCAGGGTCTCGGTCAGCGAGCCGATCTGGTTCACCTTCACCAGCAGCGCGTTGGCGGTGCCGGTCTCGATGCCGCGGGCCAGGCGGGCCGGGTTGGTGACGAACAGGTCGTCGCCGACCAGCTGGACCTTGTCGCCCAGCTTGTCGGTCATGGCCTTCCAGCCGTCCCAGTCGGACTCGTCCAGCGGGTCCTCGATGGAGACCAGCGGGTAGGCGGCGACCAGCTCGGCGTAGTACTCGATGAGCTCGGCGGCGGTGAGGTCCTTGCCCTCGAACTGGTAGGCGCCGTCCTCGTAGAACTCGGAGGAGGCGACGTCCAGGGCCAGCGCGACGTCACGGCCGGGCACGTAGCCGGCCTTCTCGATGGCCTCGACGATGAGGTCCAGGGCCTCGCGGTTGGAGTCCAGGTTCGGGGCGAAGCCGCCCTCGTCGCCCAGGCCGGTGGACAGGCCGCGCTCCTTCAGCACGCCCTTGAGCGTGTGGTAGACCTCGACGCCCCAGCGGACGGCCTCGGAGAAGGACTCCGCGCCGATCGGGGCGATCATGAACTCCTGGATGTCGACGTTGGAGTCCGCGTGCGACCCGCCGTTGAGGATGTTCATCATCGGGACCGGCAGGACGTGCGCGTTCGGGCCGCCCAGGTAGCGGAACAGCGGCAGGTCGCTGGCCTCGGAGGCGGCGTGCGCGACGGCCAGTGAGACGCCCAGGATGGCGTTGGCGCCGAGCGAGGACTTGTCCGGGGTGGCGTCCAGGTCCAGCATGGCCTGGTCGATCAGGCGCTGCTCGGTGGCGTCGTAGCCGACCAGCTCCGGGCCGATCTGCTCGATGACGGCCAGGACGGCCTTCTCGACGCCCTTGCCGAAGTAGCGGTTCTTGTCACCGTCACGCAGCTCCAGCGCCTCGAAGGCACCGGTGGAAGCACCCGACGGGACAGCGGCACGACCCGTGCTGCCGTCGTCGAGGCCGACCTCGACCTCGACCGTGGGGTTGCCGCGGGAGTCGAGGATCTCACGGGCTACGACGACATCGATGGACGGCACGAGGCATCTCCTTGCGGAAGCAGGGTCCGGTCTGACGGTGGTGCTGTCAGCAGGACGATTGCGGAGTCGTTACGACCAGAGCCTAACCGCCCGGGCTCCCGGGGCCACGTCCGCCTCGGTCCCGTCTCAGCGTGTGGCCCCACTACCCACCGGTAGTTCACCTGCTTGTCCCAGCTTGTCCCACCGGAGCGGGCGAATGCGGACGAAGGGGACCGGTAGGACCGGTCCCCTTCGGACGGCGGGGTGAGGCGGCGTCGGCACCGGGCGCGGCGGGCGGGCCGGCGGCGGGCGGGCCGGCGTCGAGCGGGCCGGCTCAGCCGAGGTGCAGCACCTGGCCGGGCATGATCAGGTTCGGGTCGCCGCCGACCGTGCCGTGGTTCTGCTCGTACAGCGCGTGCCAGCCTCCGGACACGCCCTGGGCGGCGGCGATGGTCGACAGGGTGTCACCGGCGCGGACGGTGTAGTCGTGGCCGGTGGCCTGCGGGGCCGACTGCGCGGCCTGCGGGGCGTACTGCGGCTGGGCGGCGGCCTGGCCGGCGTAGTGCTGGTAGACGCTCTGGTGGCTGGTCCAGTACCAGGCGCCGTTGCTCTGGTACCAGTACACCTTGGCGTCGGCGTCCCAGCCGGCCTTGCCGGAGAAGCCCGGGGTCTGCGGCTGCGCCTGCTGCTGCGGGGCGGCCTGCTGGACCGGCTGCGCGGCGGGCTTCGAGGCCTGCTTCGGGGCCTGCTTCTGGGCGGCGGGCTGCTGCGCGACCGGCTTCTCGGCCGGCTTGGCGGCGGGCTTCGGGGTCTGCTGTTTGGGGGCGGACTGCGGCTTGGCGTCCGAGGAGGTGTCGACCGCGGCCGGGGCGCCGCCCTTGGTCAGACCGGCCTTCTGGGAGCAGACCGGCCAGGCACCCGGGCCCTGCGAGGCCAGCACCTTCTCGGCGACCGAGATCTGCTGGGCCTTGCTGGCCTGGTTGGCCTGCGGCGCGTAGGCGGTGCCGCCGTACGCCTTCCAGGTGCTGGAGGTGAACTGGAGGCCGCCGTAGAAGCCGTTGCCGGTGTTGATGCTCCAGTTGCCACCGGCCTCGCACTGGGCGACGGCGTCCCAGGTGGAGGCGGGGGCGGCGGAGGCACCGGTGGCGGTGAGGAGCGGCATCGCGAGTCCGACGCCGGCCACACCGGCGACGGCGATGGCCTTCTCGGCCTGGGTGCGACGACGGTGACGGCCAGTTCCAACGAACAGCATGAAGAGGTCCCTCTCCGCACGCCTGCGAGGTGAGCTGTCGGGTTCGGACCGGGAGGTGGCCCGGCCGCCGTATGCGGAAACGATTCCGCTCGGGCGGCTTCACCCCAAGCCGTGGGGAGACGGCAACAAACCTGGTTCCCCCGCCCCTGCCCAGGGTTCTGGTCGGTTTCCCGTGACGCGGCGGGCAGGACTCGGCGTTCCGCGTACGAGGTCCGCAGCTGCGAACTCCAGGGAGAGTAGACAGATCATCAGACCAATCACAAGCTCATATCGTCGATATCACACAATAATTACGGCGCGTGTTCGATCGCCTACCAACGGCGGTGTTATGTCCGGATTGATGGGTGTTCACACCCCCGCCGGCAGGTGGTTCGCGACGTCCCGTCAGGGCGATCTCAGCACGTCGGAGGCGTGGCGGGAGCGTGCGGAGAGGCCTGCGGAGAGGCCTGCGAAGGAGCGTGCGGAGGGGTCTGCGGAGAGGCGTGCGGGGAACGGCTCTCCGGACTGAATTCCACCGGGAGTTCGCGCAGCCCACGCATGATCAGACCACCGCGCCACCGCAGGTCGTCCGCGTTTTCCGCGAGCCGGAGATCGGGCAGCCGGGAAAGCAGCGTGGTCAGCGCGGCACGACCCTCCAAGCGGGCGAGCGGAGCGCCGATGCAGTAGTGGATGCCGTGCCCGAAGCCCAGGTGGGGGTTGTCCGTCCGGGCCAGGTCCAGGGTGTTCTCGGCCGCGAACCGGGCCGGGTCGCGGTCCGCCGCGGCGAGCACCACCAGCACCGGGTCGCCGACCGGAATGTCCACCCCGCCGATGGTCAGCGGACGGGTCGCGAACCGCCAGGTCGCCATCTCCACCGGCCCGTCGTAGCGCAGGAGTTCCTCGATCCCGGTCTCCAGGAGCGCGCTCTCCCCGCGGGCCACCGACTCCTGCAGCAACCGGCGCTGCTCCGGATTGCGCAGCAGGGCGTACGTGCCGTTGCCGATCAGGTTCACGGTGGTCTCGAAACCCGCGAACAGGAGGATGAAGGCCATCGCCGCGGCCTCGTTCTCGGTCAGGTGCTCACCGTGGTCACTGGCCCGGATCAGGCCCGAGATCAGGTCGTCCCCGAGGTCCGCTCGCTTGCGGTGGATCAGCTCCAGCAGGTACGCCCGCATCCGCTTCACCGCCCGCCCCACGCCGCCGCGCTGGCCGCCGCCGTGGCCCGGCTTCGTGTGGCGCACCATCATCCCGGCCCAGTCCCGGAAGTCGTCCTGGTCCTCGGCCGGCACGCCCAGCAGGTCGCAGATCGCGTAGATGGGGAGCGGGAAGGCGAACTCGTGGATCAGGTCCGCCGAACCGCGCTGCGCGAAGCCGTCGATCAGCCGGTCGGTGAGCTGCTGCACCCGCGGCTCGAACTCCGCCACCCGGCGCGGGGTGAACGCCTTCGACACCAGCCGGCGCAGCCGGGTGTGGTCCGGCGGGTCGATGTTCAGCAGGTGGGTCATCAGGTCCGCCTGCCGCTCCCCCGGGATGCCCACCCGGCCGGTGCGGTGCGCCTGCTCGCTGTGGTGCGCCGGGTTCTTCGACAGCCGGCTGTCCGCGAGCGCCTGCCGGGCGTCCGCGTACCGGGTCACCAGCCAGGCCTCCACCCCGCTCGGCAGCGTGGTGCGGTGCACCGGGGCGTGCTCGCGCAGCCAGGCGTAGGCGGGGTACGGGTCGGAGGCGAACTCCCAGGTGAACAGCTGCGGGGCGGTGGCGTCGGACGGCGTGGCGGCGGGCCGGGCGGAGTCGGGCTGAGCTGGCATGGACCGACCGTATCCGGTGCGACGGGCACGCCCCGCTCCGGCGGGCCGCCGCTCCTCCCGCCGACGGTCCGCGGCCGTCCTGCCGATGTTCCGTGGACGGCCCATGGACGGTTCATGGACGGCCCGTTGACTGTCCGCGGACGGTCAATGGACAGCTCTTGGCCGACTCTTGGCCGCGGTGCGGGCGTGAGCCTGGTCACCTGCGGGGTAATCCCTGTTGCGGAGGGTCAGGACGTGCCTACGATCCTCCGCAGTACGCGTGGGCGCCGGTGCGGTGTCGTCCACAGGGAGGAGCAGGCCATGCGGGTCAGCGGGTCAGTCGTCGTCATCGCGGTCCTCGACGGCGGTTCGGGCGCGGGACTCGCCCGCCGGTTCGCCGCCGCCGGCGCCTCCGGAATGCTCATCGCCGACCAGTACGCCGGCATCGCCGAGGACCTCGCCGCCGAACTCGACCGGCCGGGCTGCCCCGTCGTCGGCGTCTGCGGCGACATCCGCCGCCCCAGCGACGTCGCCGCCCTCGTCGACACCGCCGAGAAGCACCTCGGACCGATCGACGTGTTCGCCGTGGCCGGCCCGGACGGCGAGCGGATCATCTCGCTGGCCGAGCTGCCCGACCACCTCGACCTGGAACGGCTCGCCGAACTCGTCGTCCTCGTCGGCGAGGCCATCGGCGAACTCGTCCCGCCGCAGCGGTGCCAGGAGCACACCGCCACGGCGGCCTGAGCGCCTACTTCCCGTCGGGCTCCCCGGTCGGCTTGAGGCCTTCGGCCGCGCGCACCGCGTCCCGGTAACCGCGCGCGGCCGACCGCAGCGCCGCGTCCACGTCCACCCCGGCGTCGTGCGCCCGCTGCGCCACCGCGAGCAGCAGCCTGCCCGCCGAGTCGGCGGTCAGCTCGACCGGCAGCTCGTACGACTCGTCCGGCACCCCCGTGAAGCCCGCCCGGCGCACCCGGGACACCAGCTTCGCCGCGTACGCCAGCGCCGGCAGCCCGGCCGGCACACCGTCCAGCACCGACTCGCGGTCCGCCTTCTCGGCCGCCTTCAGCTGCTCCCAGTTCGCCTCCACCTCGGCGGCGCCGCCGGCCTCGACGTCCCCGAACACGTGCGGGTGCCGGTACATCAGCTTCTCGACGATGTCCCCGGCCACGTCGTCGACGGTGAACGGCTCGGTCGGGTGCTCCTCGGCGATCCGGGAGTGGAAGAACACCTGCAGCAGGACGTCGCCCAACTCCTCGCGCAGCGCCTCCCGGTCCCCCTCCTCGATCGCCTCGACCAGCTCGTACGCCTCCTCGACCAGGTACTTCACCAGGCTCTCGTGCGTCTGCTCGGCGTCCCAGGGGCAGCCGCCCGGGGAGCGCAGCCGGTCCATCACCGTCACCAGGTCCAGCAGCCGCGACCCCGGCAGGTCGTACGAGCCGGGCAGCACCTCGATCTCCGGCACCTCGCCGGCGTGCTCCACCGCCAGCCTCGCCAGCGCGTCGGTCAGCCCCGGATCCCCGTCCGGACTGCCCAGCCACACCGTCGGCCCGGCCCCGGCGGGCTGCCCGGTCAGCAGCCGCGCCAACGCGGGCGCCGACCCGGCCGGCACGACCTCCACCACCACCCCGGCCTGCCGCACCGCCGGCACCTGCGGATGCCGCTCGTCCCCCACCAGCACCCGCCCCGCCGACCGCAACGCCTCCCACGCCGGCCACGCCAGCAGGCCGGGAGCCACCCGGTGGGTGGTGGTCAGCAGGATCAACTTCGCGCCCGGAGTCTTCGTCGGCACAGCATTCGTCGTCACCCCCCGAACCTACCCCCGCACCCCCACCCCACCCGCCCGTTCCCCGCCCCCGGGCTCCGTTCCCGGGGCGGGACCCCGCCCGCCCGCATGAGCGCTGGAAGTCGGCCCGGCCGACTTCCTGATCCGGGATGCCAACACGCATGGGGGCACCGGATGTGGGCCGGTGGAGAACACGCCCGTCCCGGGATGTCCGGGGCTCCAAGAGGGCAGGAGCCACTGGGGATTCTCCGAGGACGGGCAGGGCGGCACGCCCCGGCCGGCACGGCGGCACCGGCACCGGGTGCCTGGGACCAGTGCCGCGCAGTGGCCCGGCCGGCGGCGGCCGGGGCCGAGGCACGGGCCCGGCACCGCGGCCCCATCCGCGCCACGAGGAGCTAACAGAACGGCGTGGTGCCCATGTCTGTTCGTGCTGCACCCGGGCATCCAGTGGGAGTGGCTGCCGCAGGAGCTCGGCTTCGGCTCGGGCATGACCTGCTGGCGCAGACTGCGCGACTGGCACGAGGCGGGGGCGTGGGACCGCCTCCACCAGGTGCTGCTGACCGAGCTGCACCGCCCGGCGGGCTGGACCGGCCGCCCGCGCCACCGGCCCCGGCAACTGTTCGCCGACCGCGGCCACGACTTCGACAAGTACCGCCGCCTGCTGCGGAAGCGCGGCATCAAGCCAGTGATCGCCCGCCGGGGCGTGCCGCACGGCTCCGGCCCCGGAGCCGTGCGCCGGGTCGCCGAGCGGACCAATGCCCGGAGCCACGGCTTCCGACGCCTGCGGATCCGCTGGGACATCCGCGACGACATTCACGAGGCCTTCCTCGAACTGGCCTGCTGCGTGATCACCTACCGACGCATCCGAGCCTTGTGTCAGCTCCTCCAAGGCCCGGCCCCCAGGACGGTGGAGGCCGTGGCCGCCGGTCAGTGCTTTGCCGGGGGCCAGGGGGTGGAGGTGGGGGTGAGGGTGGAGAGGGACTGGCGGAGGCGGCGGACGGTGGGGTGGTGGGGGCCGTCGCGGCGTTCGCGGTCGAGGAGGAGGGGGAGCAGCCACTGCCAGGCGTTCTGAGGGTCGCCGGTGGCGGCGAGGTGGAGGCCGATGCGTTCGCGGAGGTCGTAGGCGCGCTCGGGGTCGGTGTCGAGGCCGGATTCGAGGCGGGCGGTGTGGGCGGTGAGGAGGGCCTGGTACTCGGCGAGGGCCTCGGCGCCGTGACCGAGCCGGTCGAGGCAGATGGCGGCGCGGTAGCGGTGGTCGAGGCCCTGGGGGCCGTGCGGGCCGCCGTCGGCGGTGGCGGCGAGGCGGCGGTACTCGGGGAGGGCCTGCTGGGGGTGGCCCTCGTGCAGGAGGGTACGGGCGTAGATGGTGCGGATGGTGCGCACCAGGGGTGCGGCGGCGCCGAGTTCGGCCTCGGCCCGGGGCAGCAGGCGGGCGGCGAGGCCGAGCACCTCGGTGTGGCGGCCGGCGTCGACCAGGTCGGAGAGCCGGGCGCACTCGGCGCCGAGGTCGGGCTCCGCGGGGACGGGGGGAGGTGTCGCGGGGGCGGGTGGCACGAGGAAGGGCCGGGGCTCGGAGCGGACCACGGGCACCGGGGCGGCCGCCGCGGCCGGCGGCTGCGGCTGGTGCGGGTAGCGGAAGGGGCGGGCCGGGTCCGGCAGCGGGGTGTAGCGGGGCTGCGGGGCACCGTCGGCCGGGGGCAGCAGCGGGAGCAGCCGCGCGTACACGCTCCGGGCGTCGGCGGGGCGGTCGGCGGGCTGCTTGGCGAGCAGGTCGAGCACCAGCTGTTCCAGCGGCTGCGGCACGTCGGGGCGCAACTCCCGCAGCGGGACGGGTGGTTCGTCGACGTGTCGGCGCAGGACGCCGAGTGCGGTGGGGGCCCGGAACGGCTCCTCGCCGACGAGCATCTCGTGCAGCAGGCAGCCGAGCGCGTAGAGGTCGCTGCGCGGGTCGGTGGTGGCGGCGAGGGCCTGTTCGGGGGCCATGTAGGAGGGGCTGCCGACGGGCACGCCGGTGAGGGTCAGCCGGGTGGTCTCGGTGTCGAGGGCGGTGGCGATGCCGAGGTCGAGCAGGACGGTCCGGCCGTCCTCGCGGACCATGACGTTGCTCGGCTTGAGGTCGCGGTGGACCACCGGGATGGCGTGGACGGCAGCCAGCGCGGTGCACAGCTGGGCGGCGACGGCCGCCGCGCGTTCGATCGGGAAGGGCGCGTCCTCGGCGATGAGGTCGGCCAGGCTGACCCCGGGGATGCGCTGCATGACGAGGTAGAGCTCGCCCTCGTCCTCGCCCGCGTCGAAGACGGTGACCAGCCCGGGGTGGTCGAGCGCGGCCGTGATCCGGCACTCGCGCAGGAAGCGGCGGCTCAACTCGTCGCCGTGGCGGGCCCGTTCGCCTCCGGGGCCGGTCCCGCCGGGGAGCAGGTGCTCGGGGCGGAGCAGCTTGACCGCGACCGGGCGGTGCAGTCGTTCGTCCTGGCCGGCCCAGACCTGGCCCATGCCGCCGTGGCCGATCTTCTCGGTGAGCCGGTAGCGGCCGGCGATCAGCCGGGTGGCGGTCACGGCCGGTCCTCGCGGGCCTGGCGGCGCAGCAACTCGCCCAGCTCGCGCAGGTCGTGGGCGGTTTCGGGGGCGGGGGCCGAGGGGGCGGGCGCCGAGGGGGCGGGGGCGGCGGTCGCGGTCGGCGCGACGGGACCGGGCACGGGAGCGGGAGCGTGAGCGGGCACGGGGGCCTGCGCGGGCGCCCCGTACCCGGGCACGGTGGCCCCGTACGGCGAGACGTTCGGCACCGCGTACGGCGAGAGGACCTGCGGAGCGGTGCGCGGCACGGCCTGCGGCGCCGGAGGCCCGGCCAGCCAGACCGCGCGGCTGTCCATCACCAGGAAGTGCGCCGTCGGCAGGAGCCAGAGCACGGCCAGCGTGATCTGGCCGGTGGTGTCGGCGGTCGGGTTCTTCAGGGTGCCCGCGACCCCGGCGGAGACGATCATGGCGAGCAGCAGCGCGCAGAACACCGCCGCGCCGAGGATGTCGTACGCCCGTCGGCGCCGGACCGCCAGCAGCAGCGAGGGGACGACCCCGAGCAGGCCGAAGGTGACCAGCGGGGCCAGCGCGCACAGCACCCGCACAACCACCCCGAACCGTCCGGGGATCGGGGGCGGTCCGGCCACTCCCCCCGGCCCGGCCGCTCCCCCGGGTGCGGGCGGGCCCGGCACCGGGCCCGGCGCGTACCCCTGCCCGGGCCCCGGCCCGTACGGCGCCCCGCCGGGCGGCGGTCCGAACTGCCCGGGGTACTGCCCTGACATGCGCGCTCCTGAGCTGGTGAGGACCGGCACCGAGGGCGGTGCGAGCGGTTCCGCACACCGTACCGCCCGGCCCGGCCGCTCCGGAGGGCTTCCGTCCGCCCGCTGCCGCATCGGTATCCCGCCGGTACCGCGCCGCTACTGAGCCGGGGTCACCTGCGGGCGCGCGCTGCGGGTCCTGCCGGATCGGGCCCCCGCGGGCCCGGCCCCGGTCCGCGGGGCGGGTGTCAGTCCGGCGGCGCCAGGGTGCCGGTCGCCAGGGCGTCGGTGGCGGCCTGGGCGAGGCTGCGGCCGAGGGCGGCGGCCTGGGCGAGGGCGGTGTCGAAGGCGGCGAGGCGGGCGAAGGCGGCGCCGAGGCGCTGCTGGGCGGGGAGCGGGAGGCGGGGCAGTTCGACCCGGCGGATGTCGAGCCGGGCGGTGGTGGTGGCGTGGCTGGCGGCGCGCCGGGTGCCGGCGGTGGAGCGGAACTGGCCGGCCAGGAACTCGGGGTCGAGGGCGGCCGGGTCGGGCCGCAGGAGGTGGAGCTGGCGGCCGAGGGCGGCGCCGACCAGCGGGCCCTCGGCGGGGACGACCCGGGCGGTGCCGCCGCCGAGGGCGGGGACCAGGACGTCGCCGGGGCGGGTGCGGACGTCCCCGGCCGGGCCGGGGCCGGCGGCCAGGACGGCGCTGGGCGCGGCGCCGGTGGCGAGGTCCTGGTCGGTGACGACGGGGGTGCCGCCCGAACCCGGCCCGGCCGGCTTGGTGGCGGCGCCGGTGCCGGAGGAGTGCACCTCCAGCGCGCCGCCGCGGACCAGCTCGCCGATGGTGACCACCCCGACGGGAGCCGTACCGGACGCCCCGCCGGACGCAGCGCCGGCCATCCCGTCGGACGCGGCACCGGTCACGGCGCCGGGCCGCGGCAGCAGCGCGACCGGGTCGGGCAGATCGGCCAGCAGTTCGGCCAGCCGGCCGCCGAGGTGGGAGAGTTCGGCCGCGCCGCCGAGCGGGGCGGCGGGCGGGACGTGCCGGGCCGGGGAGAGGTCGGTCTCGTCGTCGAGCAGGTCGATGGCGGCCATCGCCCGGTGGACGCCGGGACGGTCGGCGGGGACCGGCAGGCCCTCGCGCGCGGCGAGGTCGAAGCCGCGCCAGGCCTCCAGGACGGTGCGGCGCAGCTCGGTCCAGTCGACCTTGTCCCGGCCGCCCTCGGCGGCCTGCGCCCCGGCGGCCCCGCCCGGACCGGCGAGCGCCGCCCCGGCGTCGAGCATCAGCACCTGGCGGAAGTCGCCGCCCGGCCGGGGTGCGCGCAGCACCCACAGGTGCAGCGGGACGCCGTACGGCGGGGCGGCGCCGGCCGGCAGCGCGATGACGGCCCGCAGCGCGCCGGAGCGGAGCAGTTCGGCCCGGATGCGGCGGCCGGCCCGGCGGGCGGCGACGGTCGGCGGGAGCAGCAGGGCGGCGAGGCCGCCGGGGCGGGTGTGCGCCAGGCAGTGCAGCACCCAGGCGAGTTCGGACTCGCCGCGCGGCGGGACGAGCCCGCCGGGCCAGCGGGTGTCGAACTGCAGCTCGTCGTGGCCCCAGTCGCGCTCGTTGTACGGGGGCTGGCAGAGCACGGCCTCGAAGGTGTCGCCGGGGAAGCCGTCGGCGCGCAGGGCGTCGCCGGCCCGCAGGTCGAGCGGGAGCGGGCCGGGGTCGTCGGCGGGGGTGTGCAGGGCGATCCGGAGCCGGGCGAGGGCGGCGGTGACCGGGTCGGCGTCCTGGCCGTAGCGGCCGGTGGTCGGCGGGTGGGCGAGCAGGACGGAGCCGAGGCCGACGGCCGGGTCGAGCACGGTGGCGGGGACGCCGGCGACGGCGGCGAGCAGTTCGGCGGCCTCCGGCGGGGTGGGGCTGAGCTGCCGGGTGTTGGCCTCCGCGTACCGGGTGAGCAGCTGCTCGTACGCGCCGACCGGGCCCGTCTGCGCGGCGAGTTCGGCGAGCAGCCGGGCGAGGTCCAGTTGGGTGCTGCCGAGCAGGCCCGGGAGGCCGAGGGTGCGGGCGCCGTCGGGGCCGAAGGCGTGCACGGCGGCGCCGGTGACGGCCCGGGGCAGCGCGAGGGCGAGCCGGGTGTCGGGCCGGTCGGCGAGCCCGGCCCACTGCGCGGGCTCGCGGTGCAGCAGCAGGAGCAGGGCGCCGGCCTCGACCAGCGGGGCGGCGGGGTGGCCGGCCGGGTCGCGGAGGGTGTCGACGAGCTGCCAGACCCGCTCCAGCAGCGGGAGTTCGGCGATCTTGCCCTGGGCGCGCAGCCAGGACTCGACCTCGGCGAGCGCGAAGGCCGGGCTGGCGTCGGTGCCGCCGACCGGGCGCGGGAAGTCGGGGTGGCGGCGGCGCCAGTTGCTGACCGCGGCCCGGCCGACGCCGGCCAGCCGGGCGATCTCGGCGGCGGTCACTTCGGGACGGTCCGGCACGGGGGCTCCTTCGGTGGGGGCTGCGACCGCACAGCCGGGGCGGGGGCGGGGGCTGTGACCGCACAGCATAGCGACGCACCCCTCGATCACAGTTCACATGTGAACAGAGCTCTTTTGTGAAATCGCATTGACATGGTTCACGGCCGAGTGGTGTGATCTCTCCGTCGCCACCGAACGGGGCGGCGCAGGGAAGAGCACCGATCACCGGGAGACACCCATGTCCGCGAACGCCCGCCGCACCGCCGTCCGCCGCGCCACCGCCCGGCGCGGCGCCACCCGCCGCACCGCCGTCCTGCTGCTGGGCGCCGCGCTGGTCACCCTGAGCGCGACGGCGTGCAACTCCACCGGCGGCGCCTCCGTCTCGACGGAGGCGAAGCAGACCGCGGCCGCCACCGGCTCCGGGGCCGCCAAGCCCGCCGGGGACAAGCCCGCCGACACCGGCAAGGCGCCCGCCAAGCTCGGCGACACCATCGCGCTCAAGGGCAACGACCCGGCCGACACCGCCGACGTGACGCTGGTGAAGGTGGTCGACAACGCCGAGGGCGAGGACGAGTTCACCCACCCGGCCGACGGCAAGCGCTTCGTCTCGGTCCAGTTCCGGATCAAGGCGAGCGGCAAGAAGGCCTACAGCGACGTCCCGGGCAACAGCGCCAAGGTGGTGGACGCCCAGGGCCAGGCCTTCGGCAGCACGATCGCGGACACCAAGGCCGGCCCGGGCTTCCAGGTCCCCGCCAACATCGCGCCCGGCGAGAGCGCCCTCGGCTTCGTCACCTTCGAGGTCCCGAAGGACGCCAAGCTCGACAAGGCCCAGTTCGGCCTCGACAGCGGCTTCGCCCCGCAGACCGGCCAGTGGAAGCTCGGCTGACGCAGCTGTTCACAGTCGGCCGGCCGCCGCACCGCGTCAACGACGGCCGGCGCCCGTCCACACGAAACGGCGGCCCCGGGGCAGAGCCCGAGACCGCCGTGAACCACCTGGAGGGCGGGGCCCTCCGGATGCCTACTTCTTCGCCCCCGCCAGGTCGTCGAACATGGCCGACAGGAACTCGGTGCACCAGCCCAGCAGTTCCCGACCGACCAGCGGCTTGCCGCCGATCCGCCCGGTGCTCGGGCGCGGCACCAACAACTGCTGGGCCGCCGCCTTCACCTGGCTGCGCGGGTAGAGCCGGTTCAGCCGCAGCTGCTGGGACTCCCGCAGCTCCACCGGCCCGAAGCGGACGTTGGAGCCCTGGAGGGTGATGTCCGAGATCCCGCACCGCCGGGCGTACAGCCGCAGCGCCGCGACCAGCAGCAGGTTCTCCACCGGCTCGGGCAGCTTGCCGTAGCGGTCCACCAGCTCGTCCCGGACCTGCTGGATGTCCTCCTCCGAGTTGACCGCGGCGATCGAGCGGTACGCCTGCAGCCGCAGCCGCTCGCCGGGCGCGTAGTCGTGCGGCACGTGGGCGTCGACCGGCAGCTCGATCTTCACCTCCAGCGGCTCCTCCTCCGGCTCCCCGCCGCCCGCCAGCGACTCGCGGAACTCCGCCACCGCCTCGCCGACCATCCGCATGTAGAGGTCGAAGCCGACGCCCGCGATGTGCCCGGACTGCTCGCCGCCGAGCAGGTTGCCCGCGCCGCGGATCTCCAGGTCCTTCATCGCGACGTACATGCCGGCGCCCATCTCGGTGTGCTGGGCGATGGTGGCCAGCCGCTCGTGCGCGGTCTCGGTGAGCGGCTTCTCCGGCGGGTACAGCATGTACGCGTAGCCGCGCTCGCGGCCTCGCCCGACCCGGCCGCGCAGCTGGTGCAGCTGGGAGAGGCCGAAGGTGTCGCCGCGCTCCACGATCAGGGTGTTGGCGTTGGAGATGTCGATGCCGGACTCCACGATCGTGGTCGACACCAGGACGTCGAACTCCTTCTCCCAGAAGTCGACGACGACCTTCTCCAGCTGGTTCTCCCCCATCTGCCCGTGCGCGGTGGCGATCCGCGCCTCGGGCACCAGGTCCTTCAGCCGGGCGGCCGCCTTGTCGATCGACTCGACCCGGTTGTGGATGTAGAACACCTGGCCCTCGCGCAGGAGTTCACGCCGGATCGCGGCCGAGATCTGCTTCTCGTCGTACGGCCCGACGAAGGTCAGCACCGGGTGCCGCTCCTCCGGCGGGGTGGTGATGGTGGACATCTCGCGGATGCCGGTGACCGCCATCTCCAGGGTGCGCGGGATCGGGGTCGCGGACATGGTGAGCACGTCCACGTTGGCGCGCAGCTTCTTCAGCTGCTCCTTGTGCTCGACGCCGAAGCGCTGCTCCTCGTCGACGATGACCAGGCCGAGGTCCTTGAACCTGGTCTCGGAGGAGAACAGCCGGTGGGTGCCGATGACGACGTCCACCGAGCCCTCGAACAGCCCCTCCAGCACGGCCTTGGCCTCGGTGTCGGTCTGGAAGCGGGACAGCGCCTTCACGTTCACCGGGAAGTTCGCGTAGCGCTCGGCGAAGGTCGAGAAGTGCTGCTGCACCAGCAGCGTGGTCGGCACCAGGACCGCCACCTGCTTGCCGTCCTGCACGGCCTTGAACGCGGCCCGCACGGCGATCTCGGTCTTGCCGTAGCCGACGTCGCCGCAGATCAGCCGGTCCATCGGGACGGACTTCTCCATGTCCGACTTGACCTCGGCGATGGTGGTCAGCTGGTCCGGCGTCTCCGCGTACGGGAAGGCGTCCTCCAGCTCCCGCTGCCACGGGGTGTCCGGGCCGAAGGTGTGGCCGGGGGCGGCCATCCGCGCCGAGTACAGCTTGATCAGGTCGGCGGCGATCTCCTTGACCGCCTTCTTGGCCCGCTGCTTGGTCTTCGCCCAGTCCGCGCCGCCGAGCCGGTGCAGCGTCGGGGCCTCGCCGCCGACGTACTTGGTGACCTGGTCGAGCTGGTCGGTCGGCACGAACAGCCGGTCGCCGGGGTGGCCGCGCTTGGCCGGGGCGTACTCCAGCACCAGGTACTCGCGGGTGGCGCCCTGGACGGTGCGCTGCACCATCTCGACGTACTTGCCGACGCCGTGCGCCTCGTGGACGACGTAGTCGCCGGCCACCAGCGCCAGCGGGTCGATCGCGTTGCGGCGGCGCGAGGGCATCCGGCGCATGTCCTTGGTGGAGGACTTCTGGCCGGACAGGTCGGTCTCGGTGATGACCGTGAGCTTCAGGTTCTCGTCGACGAAGCCGTGCTCGATCGAGCCGCAGGAGACGTGGACGACGTCCCGGGTGGGCGCCTCGGCGAGGTCGGCGACCAGGCGGGCCGGGATGCCCTCGTTGCCCAGCACCTCGGCGAGCCGGGAGGCCGGGCCGTGGCCCTCGGTCACCATGACGACCCGCCAGTCGGCGGCCAGCCGCTCCTTGGCGTCGGCGATCGCCCGGGCGGTGTCGCCCCGGTAGGCCTCGACGGCGTGCATGCCGAGGGTCAGCGTGTTGGCGTCGCCGTGCCAACCGGCGACTCCGTCGCGGGCCGGGATGCCGTCGACGGTCGACTCGCTGGTCGCGAACGGGCTGACGGACCACCAGGGCAGCCCGATCTCGGCGGCGTGCTCGCGCACCTCGGCGAGCGAGCGCAGCGAGGCGGCGGAGACGTCGATGGTCTCCAGGTCGATCGGGCGGTCCCCGCCGGCCGCGGCCGCGACCCAGGAGGCGTGCAGGAACTCCTGGCTGGTCGCCACCAGGTCGGCGGCCCGGGTGCGGACCCGCTCGGGGTCGCAGACCACCGCGACCGAACCGAGCGGCAGCACGTCGACCAGCAGCTCCATGTCGTCCACCAGCACCGGCGCCAGCGACTCCATGCCCTCGACCGCGATGCCCTCGGCGATCCTGTCCAGGATCTCGGCCAGCCCGGGATGCTCGGCGGACAGCTCGGCGGCCCGGGCCCGCACCTCCTCGGTGAGCAGCAGCTCGCGGCAGGGCGGCGCCCACAGACCGTGCTCGGCGATCTCCAGCGAGCGCTGGTCGGCGACCTTGAAGTAGCGGACCTCCTCCACCTCGTCGCCCCAGAACTCCACCCGCAGCGGGTGCTCCTCGGTCGGCGGGAAGACGTCCAGGATGCCGCCGCGGACGGCGAACTCGCCGCGCTTCTCGACCAGTTCGACGCGCGCGTAGGCGGCGGCGGAGAGCCGGCGGGCCACCTCCCCCAGGTCGTACGACTCGCCGCGCCGGACGGCCACCGGTTCCAGCTCGGCCAGCCCCTTGACCTGCGGCTGGAGCACCGAGCGGACCGGGGCGACCACCACCTGGACCGGCCCGGCCGCCGGATCGTCCGCCCGCGGGTGCACGATCCGGCGCAGTACGGCCAGCCGGCGCCCGACGGTGTCCGAGCGGGGCGACAGCCGTTCGTGCGGCAGGGTCTCCCAGGCCGGGAACTCGGCGACGGCGTCGACGGGCAGCAGGGAGCGCAGCGAGGCCGCGAGGTCCTCGGCCTCCCGGCCGGTCGCGGTGACGGCGAGCACCGGGCGGCCGCGGTCCCCGGCGGCCTGCCCGCCGAGCGCGCGGGCCAGCGCGGCGATGGCGAACGGCCGGGCGGCGGGCGGTCCGACCAGGTCCAGGTGGCGGCGTCCACCGGCCGCGGCTCCGGGGGCGGTGGCCGCCTCGATCGCCTCGGCGAGCGCCGCGTCCCGCGCGACGACATCGAGCAGTCCGGTCAGGCTCATCTGGGGTCTCTTCTTCGTCCCGTGGCTGATGCTGCCCCGGGGCGGCGAAGGCCCGCCGGGGCAACGCGAACGGCCCGGCACGCCGAGCGGCCGGGGGTCTCCAGCCTACGCCGCGGCAGGGACGCGCACGCGGTCCACGGCTTCGGCGAGGCCGGACCGGGGCCGTGCCGGACCCGCGGCGGGGCCGCGTTGGGGCCGCGCCGGGACCGGAAGGGGGTGAAAGGGGGCGAAAGGGGGTCGGCCGGGGTCGGCCGGGGACCCGGAGCACCGGGCATCCGCGCGGCCGCCCGCACGGGTTGTCAGGAACACGTCCGAGAACGAACGACTGGACGGAACACCGGACCGGCCGGTGGACGAACCAACCGGGAGCCGGCCCGAACGGGGCACGGCTATCCGCCACGAACTGGACATACTCCTGTCACTGGCCGTCCATGGAGATCGCGCACCATGGTGAACGTGCCCGCCGCACCCAACCGTGGGGGATGGCTGTGGAGGGCGCTGTCGCACCCCCGATGGGGTCGGAGGTGCGAGGCCGGGCGGCCCTGGGTGGGGGCGCCCGCCCAAGCGCCGGGAACCGTGGCGCCCTTTCCTGGAGGGCGCCACGGGTCTCGGCCTCTTTCGTTCCCGGGGGCCCACCCCGTCGACCGCCGTCCTGTCCCGAAGCCCGCCCGTCGACCCGGGCTCCCATCCCGTCGACCCGGGCGCGCCCGGCACGGCGAAGGCCCCGAGCGCCTCGCGCGGGGCGGTGTGGGCCTTCGCGCGGGGGCGTCGGACGGGCGGGTCA
>NZ_JBHXTL010000141.1:0-24375 GCF_042677365.1 Kitasatospora sp. NPDC127116 | reverse complement strand
CCGCCCCGGCACCTCCGCACGGAGGAGCCGGGCCGTCGCCGTGTCCGGGCCGGGTTCAGCCGCCGAGCTGGATGCCGGCCATCCGCTTCCACTCGTACGCGCCGGTCTTCACCTTGAGGCCCAGCTCGCCCTCGAAGTCCTCGTGCAGGGTCAGCCCGGCCAGCTCCGCGGCCCGGCGGCCGACGGCGTAGCTGGGGGCCACCTGGTCGCCCCAGGCGCCGTCCGCGCCCACCACGACGATCCGGGTGGCCACGGAGCCGACGTACTCGACGACCGCGTCGGCGCTGCCGCCGTGCTGCCGGGCGAAGCTGGTCAGGTGCTTGGCGATGCGCTTGGCACGACGCTCGGTACGGGCGTCCGGCGCGGTGGCGGTCTCAACGCTGCTCATGCCCGCATGCTACCCACCGGTAGCGCCGCTGGCGACGGGAGCACCCTGTGCACCGGGCCACATACTGGAGGAGTGACCTTCTCCGGCTGGCCGGCCGAGGCGCTCGACTTCTACGAGCACCTGGAAGCCGACAACTCCAAGACCTTCTGGCAGGCCCACAAGGACGTCTACGACGGCGTCGTCCGGGCCCCGATGGAGCTGCTGCTCGCCGAACTGGAGCCGGAGTTCGGGCCGGGGAAGATCTTCCGGCCCAACCGCGACGTCCGGTTCAGCGCCGACAAGTCCCCGTACAAGACCCACATCGGCGCCCATCTGGAGAGCGGCGGCTACATCCAGCTCTCCGCCGACGGGCTGGCCTGCGGCAACGGCTTCTACCAGCTCGCCCCGGACCAGCTGGAGCGCTACCGCGCCGCCGTCGCGGAGGACGTCACCGGCGCGGAGCTGGAGCGGGTGATCGCCCGGGTGGAGCAGCAGGGCCCGCTGGTGGTGGGCCGGGACTCCCTCAAGTCGGCCCCGCGCGGCTACCCCAAGGACCACCCCAGGATCGGGCTGCTGCGCCACAAGGGCCTGGTGGCCTGGCAGGAGTGGGAGCCCGCGAAGTGGCTGGGCACCCGCGCCGCCCACACCCGGATCACCGGCTTCCTGCACGCCTCCCAGCCGCTGCGGGACTGGCTGGACGACCACGTCGGCCCGTCCGGACTCCCCGGACGCTGACACCCCCGGAACGCGGGAGAGCCCCGGTCCACCGGACCGGGGCTCTCCCGACGAATCCCTGCTTCGCGAACGGATCCCTACTTGACGAACGGGTCGATCGCGCAGACCACCATCAGCAGCGACAGGTAGGTGATCGACCAGTGGAACAGCCGCATCTCCTTGAGCTTGGCGCCCACGATGCCGGCCTTGGCCCGCCCGTACAGCGCGTGCGCCTCGCGCAGCCAGGCCGCGCCCAGCAGCACCGCGGCGACCGGGTACAGCCAGCTCATGTGTCCCAGCGGCCAGAGCGCCAGCGAGACCGCCACCATCACCCAGGAGTAGATGACGACCTGCTTGCCGACCGCCACGTTGCCCTTGATCACCGGCAGCATCGGCACGCCGGCCCGCGCGTAGTCGTCGCGGACCTTCATCGACAGCACCCAGGTGTGCGGCGGCGTCCAGAAGAACACCACCAGGAACAGCATCACCGCGGCCCAGGACATCGAGTTGGTCACCGAGGACCAGCCGACCAGCACCGGCATGCAGCCTGCGATGCCGCCCCAGACGATGTTCTGCGAGGTGCGCCGCTTGAGACCCAGCGTGTAGACGAACACGTAGAACAGCAGCGCGCCCAGCGCCAGCCCGGCCGACAGCCAGTTGACCCCGAAGCCCAGCAGCAGGGTCGAGACGACCGCGAGCACGACGCCGAACACCAGCGCCTCGCGCGGCGACACCATCCCGGTGACGATCGGCCGCCGCTCGGTGCGCGACATGATCGCGTCGATGTCCCGGTCGATGTACATGTTGAGGGCGTTGGCGCCGCCGGCCGAGAGGTAGCCGCCGATGACGACCTTCAGCACCAGCAGCATGTTCGGCACGCCCTGTTGAGCCAGGAACATCACCGGCACGGTGCTCATCAGCAGCAGCTCGATGATCCGCGGCTTGGTCAGTGCGACGAACGCGCCGACACGGGCCCCGAACGGCCGGTGCGCAGGAGTCGCCCCGGTGACCCCGGCGGGACGGGTTTCGACGGCGGTCACTAACACCCCAACTGAAGATGAATCCTCGCAGGCGTCCACAGGAACGAAGGGTCCCGAATCGTCCGCTCTGCGCGTACCACGACACCATAGACGTTCCATATATCGCATCCGGCTCCGGGGTCCCCCGGCGAGGCGGAACGCACACCCCCGGGTGAACCGCCCGGGCGACGCCCCCGGAGGCCTCCGGGGAGGTCCGCTAGCCCGTCCTGACCACCGGAGCGGCGCGGAGCCGCGATTCGGGAGAGTCTGGGACAAATCCCTCCCGGCCTTCCCGGTGGGAATCTGCAGGGGGAATTGCCGGTTGTCCCAGCACGGAGGGTGAGCCCCGACCCGGACGGTAGGCTCGCACGCAGAAGCGGGATCTACCCTCCGTGACCGGCACCACCCAGCGTCGGGACCACAGCGCCGTGGCCGACCCGGTCCCCATTCACGGGGTCACTCTTCACAATGGAAGGAGCCCTGAGACAGGGTGAGCACTGCGCCGACGAACGCATTCGAGTGGACCGATCTGGACGAGCGCACGGTTGACACCGCGCGGGTCCTGGCCATGGACGCTGTCCAGAAGGTCGGCAACGGACATCCCGGGACGGCCATGTCGCTGGCCCCGGCCGCGTACCTGATCTTCCAGCGATTCCTGCGCCACGACCCGACGGACCCGTCCTGGGTCGGGCGCGACCGCTTCGTCCTCTCCCCCGGGCACACCAGCCTGACGCTCTACACCCAGCTGTACCTCTCGGGCTACGGCCTGGAGCTGGACGACCTCAAGGCCTTCCGGGTGGCCGGCAGCCGCACCCCGGGCCACCCCGAGCACGGCCACACCGCCGGCGTGGAGACCACCACCGGCCCGCTCGGCCAGGGCATCGCCAACGCGGTCGGCATGGCGATGGCCGCCCGCTACGAGCGCGGCCTGTTCGACCCGGAGACGGCGGCCGGGGAGTCCCCCTTCGACCACACCGTCTGGGCCATCGTCTCCGACGGCGACCTGGAGGAGGGCATCTCCGCCGAGGCCTCCTCGCTGGCCGGCCACCAGAAGCTGGGCAACCTGGTCGCGCTGTACGACGACAACCACATCTCGATCGAGGGCGACACCGAGACGGCCTTCTCCGAGGACGTCCTCAAGCGCTACGAGGCGTACGGCTGGCACGTGCAGCGCGTCACCCCGAAGGCCAACGGCGACATCGACGTCGAGGCCCTCGCCGGTGCGCTGGCCGCCGCCAAGGCCGAGACCGCCCGCCCGTCGATGATCGCGATGCGCACGATCATCGCCTGGCCGGCCCCGGACGCCCAGAACACCGCCAAGGCGCACGGCTCCGCGCTCGGCGCCGCCGAGATCGCCGCCACCAAGAAGGTCCTGGGCTTCGACCCGGAGAAGACCTTCGAGGTCAGCGACCAGGTCATCGAGCACGCCCGGCTGGTCATCAAGCGCGGCAAGGCCGCCCGCGACCAGTGGCAGCAGGGCTTCGACGCCTGGCGCGCCGCCGACGCGCACCGGGCCGCCGAGTTCGACCGCATCCAGGCCGGCGAGCTGCCCGAGGGCTGGAAGAAGGCCGTCCCGTCCTTCCCGGCCGGCAAGGACGTCGCCACCCGCAAGGCCTCCGGCGAGACCCTCAAGGCGCTCGGCGCGGTGATCCCGGAGCTGTGGGGCGGCTCGGCCGACCTCGCGGAGTCCAACCTCACCACCATCGACGAGGACAGCTCCTTCCTCCCCGAGGGCAACCCGCTGAAGTCGGCGAGCCCGTACGGCCGGACGATCCACTTCGGCATCCGCGAGCACGCCATGGGCTCGACCATGAACGGCATCGCCCTGCACGGCAGGACCCGCGTGTACGGCGGCACCTTCCTGGTCTTCGCCGACTACATGCGCCCGGCCGTCCGCCTGGCCGCGCTGATGAAGCTGCCGGTCACCTATGTCTGGACGCACGACTCGATCGGCCTCGGCGAGGACGGCCCGACCCACCAGCCGGTCGAGCACATGGCCTCGCTGCGCGCCATCCCGGGCCTGGCCATGGTCCGCCCGGCCGACGCCAACGAGACGGCCGTCGCCTGGCGCACCGTCATCGAGCGCCAGACCAGCCACCCCGGCCCGGTCGGCCTCGCGCTGACCCGCCAGAACGTCCCGACCTTCGACCGCGAGGTCTTCGCCTCCGCCGAGGGCACCGCCAAGGGCGCCTACGTGCTGGCCGAGGCCTCCACCGGCGACCCGCAGGTGATCCTGCTGGGCACCGGCTCCGAGGTCCAGCTGGCCGTCCAGGCCCGCGAGGTGCTGGAGGCCGAGGGCATCGCCACCCGCGTGGTCTCGGTCCCGTCCTTCGAGTGGTTCCAGGAGCAGGACCAGGCCTACCGCGACAGCGTGCTGCCGCCGTCGGTCAAGGCCCGCGTCTCGGTCGAGGCCGGCATCGCCCAGGGCTGGCGCGAGCTGGTCGGCGACCACGGCCGGATCGTCTCGCTGGAGCACTTCGGCGCCTCCGCCGACTACAAGGTGCTCTTCGAGGAGTTCGGCATCACCGCCGAGCGCGTGGTGGCCGAGGCCCACAACGCCCTGCGCTCCCTCGAGGCCGTCAACCGCTAGCGGCACCCGGGCCGGGGCCGCCGACCGCACATCGGCGCCCCGGCCCTTCGACCACCCCACGAAGCAGAAGAACAAAGGGACTGAAGCACCATGACTGACGCACTGAAGCGCCTCAGCGACGAAGGCGTTGCGATCTGGCTGGACGACCTCAGCCGCAAGCGGCTGAACTCCGGCAACCTGGCCGAACTGGTGCAGAACAAGCACGTGGTGGGCGTGACCACCAACCCGACCATCTTCCAGAAGGCCATCGCCGGCTCCGGGGACGACTCCTACGACGGCCAGCTGCGCGACCTCGCCGTCCGCAAGGTCACCACCGACGAGGCGATCCGCATGATCACCACCTCGGACGTGCGCGACGCGGCCGACGTGCTGCGCCCCGTCTACGACGCCTCCAACGGCCGCGACGGCCGGGTCTCCATCGAGGTCGACCCGCGCCTGGCGCACGAGACCGCCACCACCGTGGCCGAGGCCAAGCAGCTGTGGTGGCTGGTCGACCGCCCGAACGTCTTCATCAAGATCCCCGCCACCAAGGCCGGCCTGCCCGCGATCGCCGAGGTCATCGGCAGGGGCATCAGCGTCAACGTCACGCTGATCTTCTCGCTGGAGCGCTACAAGGCCGTCATCGACGCCTACCTGACCGGCCTGGAGGCCGCCAAGGCCAAGGGCCTGGACCTCTCCCAGATCGAGTCGGTCGCCTCCTTCTTCGTCTCCCGCGTGGACACCGAGATCGACAAGCGCCTGGACAAGATCGGCGGCGAGGCCAGGAACCTGCGCTCCAAGGCCGCGCTGGCCAACGCCCGCCTCGCCTACCAGGCGTACGAGGAGGTCTTCGGCAGCGTCGACGGCAAGACCGCCGGCAGCGCCCGCTGGAGCGCCCTGGAGGCCGCCGGCGCCAAGCCGCAGCGCCCGCTGTGGGCCTCGACCGGCGTCAAGGACCCGGCCCTGCCGGACACCCTGTACGTCACCGAGCTGGTCGCCCCCGGCACCGTCAACACGATGCCCGAGGCCACCCTGGAGGCCACCGGCGACCACGGCGTGGTCACCGGCAACACCATCGTCCCCAACTACGCCGACGCCAAGGCCGTGCTGGACGCGATCGCCGCGGCCGGCGTGGACTACGACGACGTCGTCCAGCTGCTGGAGGACGAGGGCGTCGAGAAGTTCGAGCAGTCCTGGAACGAGCTGCTCGACACCGTCACCGCCTCGCTCGCTTCCTTCGCCGACGAGAAGTGACCCCTGCTCACAGCCAGCGCACGAAAGCGGAGCCCATCAAGTGAGCACTGATTTCCCCGAGTTGACACCGGAATCGGACGCGGACGATCTCCCGCCCACCCCCGTCAACCCGCTTCGTGACCCCTCCGACCGACGGCTCCCGCGCATCGCGGGGCCGTCCGGTCTGGTCATCTTCGGGGTCACCGGCGACCTGTCCCGCAAGAAGCTGATGCCGGCCATCTACGACCTGGCCAACCGCGGTCTGCTTCCGCCGGGCTTCTCCCTCGTCGGCTTCGCCCGCCGCGAGTGGGACGACGAGGACTTCGCCAAGGAGGTCCACGACGCCGTCCGGGACCACGCCCGCACCCCGTTCCGGGAGGAGGTCTGGCAGCAGCTCGCCAAGGGCATGCGCTTCGTCCACGGGACCTTCGACGACGACGACGCCTTCGACAAGCTGCGCGAGACCATCGAGGAGCTGGACAAGGCCCAGGGCACCGGCGGCAACTTCGCCTTCTACCTGTCCGTCCCGCCGAAGTTCTTCCCCACCGTCGTCCAGCAGCTCAAGAAGCACGGCCTGGCCGACCCGCCCTCCTCGCCCGCCAACGGGCAGGAGGGGACCGGCAGGACCTCCTGGCGCCGCGCGGTCATCGAGAAGCCCTTCGGCCACGACCTGGAGAGCGCGCAGGAGCTCAACAAGGTCGTCCACGAGGTCTTCCCCCGGGACGAGGTCTTCCGGATCGACCACTACCTGGGCAAGGAGACGGTCCAGAACATCCTGGCGCTGCGCTTCGCCAACCAGATGTTCGAGCCGATCTGGAACCGGTCGTACGTCGACCACGTGCAGATCACCATGGCCGAGGACATCGGCATCGGCGGCCGGGCCGGCTACTACGACGGCATCGGCTCCGCCCGTGACGTGATCCAGAACCACCTGCTCCAGCTGATGGCGCTCACCGCCATCGAGGAGCCGGCGTCCTTCCACCCCAAGGCGCTGGTGGCCGAGAAGCTCAAGGTGCTCAGCGCCGTCAAGCTCCCGGCCGACCTCGGCCGGCACACCGTGCGCGGCCAGTACGCGTCCGGCTGGCAGGGCGGCGAGGAGGTCGTCGGCTACCTGGACGAGGACGGGATCGACCCGGACTCCAAGACCGACACCTACGCGGCCATCAAGCTGGAGATCAACAACCGCCGCTGGGCGGGCGTCCCGTTCTACCTGCGGACCGGCAAGCGCCTGGGCCGCCGGGTCACCGAGATCGCGGTCGTCTTCCAGCGCGCCCCGTACCTGCCGTTCGACTCCTACGCGACCGAGGAGCTGGGGCAGAACGCCCTGGTCATCCGGGTCCAGCCGGACGAGGGCGTCACCGTGCGGTTCGGCTCCAAGGTGCCGGGCACCTCCTTCGAGGTCCGGGACGTGACGATGGACTTCGCCTACGGCGAGTCCTTCACCGAGTCCAGCCCGGAGGCGTACGAGCGGCTCATCCTCGACGTGCTGCTCGGCGACGCCAACCTGTTCCCGCGCCACCAGGAGGTCGAGCTCTCCTGGCAGATCCTCGACCCGATCGAGAAGTACTGGGACACCCACGGCAAGCCCGCCCAGTACGCGGCGGGGACCTGGGGCCCGGTCGAGGCGGACGAGATGCTCGCACGAGACGGCAGGAGCTGGCGCCGGCCATGAAGATCGACCTCACCAACACGACGTCCAGCAAGATCAACGCCGCGCTGATGGAGGCGCGCCGGGCCCGCGGTTCCGGCGCCGCCGGCATGGTGCTCACCCTGGTGATAGTGACCGACGAGGGCAGCGCCTACGACGCCCTCAAGGCCGCCAACGACGCCTCCCGCGAGCACCCGATGCGCACCCTCGCGGTGATCAAGCGCGCCGGGCGCTCGCCCCGGGCCCGCGCCGAGACCCGGCTGGACGCCGAGATCCTGGTCGGCTCGGACGCCGGCTCCGGCGAGACGGTCGTCCTGCGGATGCACGGCGAACTCGCCGCGCACGCCCAGTCGGTGGTCCTGCCGCTGCTGCTGCCGGACGCCCCGACCGTCGTCTGGTGGCCGGACAACGCGCCGCTGCACCCGGCGCAGGACCCGCTGGGCTCGATCGCCCAGCGCCGGATCACCGACGCCGTCACCGCCGAGTCCCCGGTCGGCCAGCTCGCCCAGCGCGCGCAGAGCTACACCCCGGGCGACACCGACCTGGCCTGGACCCGGGTCACCGGCTGGCGCTCGATGCTGGCCGCCGCGCTGGACCAGCGGCCGTCCACGATCGTCTCCGCGGTGGTCGAGGGCGAGTCCTACAACCCCAGCGTCGAGCTGCTCGGCCTCTGGCTGACCAACCGGCTGCACGTGCCGGTCGAGCGGGTCGTCACCAACGGCCCCGGCATCACCGCGGTGCACCTGCGCACCAAGGACGGGGACATCACCCTGGACCGCCCGGACGGCCTGCTGGGCACGCTCTCCATGCCCGGCTCGCCGGACCGCCAGGTGGCGCTCAAGCGGCGCGAGACCTCGGAGCTGATCGCCGAGGAGCTGCGCCGCCTGGATCCGGACGACATCTACGCGACGGCCGTGCGCACGCCCGTCGACCAGCTGCACGAGCCGGCCAACGCCGAGACCGCGGCGGCGGAGCGGGTCGCCCGGGAGGTCGCCGAGGACGCCGTCGAGGAGGCCGCCGAGGCCGCCGTGGCCAACCCGGACCGGGTGACCGCCGGGACGGCGGACCGGAAGCCCGCCCGGAAGGCCGCCGGCAAGCGCGCCACCAAGGAAGGCGCATGACCAACGCGACCCCCCAGCTCGTCGTCCACCGGGACAAGGAGCTGATGGCCCAGGCGGCCGCGGCCCGGCTGATCACCCGGATCGTGGACGCCCAGGCCGCCCGCGGCAGCGCCTCGGTGGTGCTCACCGGCGGCCGCAACGGCAACGCCCTGCTGGCCGCGATCGCCGCCTCCCCGGCGCGCGACGCGGTCGACTGGGGCCGGCTGGACCTCTGGTGGGGCGACGAGCGCTTCCTGCCCGCCGCCGACCCGGAGCGCAACGCCGTCCAGGCGCGCGCCGAACTGCTGGACGCCGTCCCGCTCGACCCGGCGCGGGTGCACGAGATGCCCGCCTCGGACGGGGTGGACGGCTCGGACGTGGAGGCCGCCGCCGCCCGCTACGCCGAGGAGTTGGCGAAGGCGGCCGGCCCGGGCGACCGGCTCGGCGTCCCGGCCTTCGACGTGCTGCTGCTCGGCGTCGGCCCGGACACCCACGTCGCCTCGCTCTTCCCCGAGCACCCGGGCGTGCGGGAGACCGAGCTGACCGTGGTCGGCGTGCGCGGGGCCCCCAAGCCCCCGCCGACCCGGGTCTCGCTCACCCTCCCGGCGATCCGCACCGCCCGCGAGGTCTGGCTGCTGGCCGCCGGGGAGGACAAGGCGGGCGCGGTCGCGCTGGCGCTGTCCGGCCCGGGCGAGCTCCAGGCGCCCGCCTCCGGCGCGTACGGCCGCGGCCGCACCCTGTGGCTGCTGGACCGCGCCGCCGCGGAGCGGATCCCGCCGCAGCTCTACCCGCCGGCCTCCGCGTAGCCGGCCCGGCGACGCCGAAGGGCGCCACCGTCACTCGACGGTGGCGCCCTTCGTGCTGTTTGCCGTTGCGTTCGGACCGTTGCGCCGGACTCAGATCTCGCCGCGGAGCTTCGCCAGCGCCTCGGCCAGGATCGCCTCGCCGTCGGCGTCGGTGCGCCGCTCACGGACGTAGGCGAGGTGGGTCTTGTAGGGCTCGTTGCGCGAGGGCGCCGGCGGGTTGTGCTGGTCCTGCCCCGCGGGGAAGCCGCAGCGCGGGCAGTCCCAGGTGTCCGGGATCGCCGCTTCGGCGGCGAAGCTGGGGCGGGTCTCGTGCTTGTTCGCGCACCAGAAGGAGATCCGGTTGCGCGGGGCGGACTCGCCGCGTTCCGCCTCGCCCATCGGGCCGGCCCCGACCCTGCTGCCACGGATGGCATTGCCACTTGCCACGGTCTGACTCCCTGCGTACTGGTGCGCCGACCCGCCGCGGTGCGCGTCGGTGGCGAAAGTCGTCCTAGTGTAAGCAGGAGTTAAGCATCCGCCACCATCGCCTCCGCACCCGACCGTCCCAGGATAGGCGCTCGGGCGACGGGGCGTCAGGGATACGTCAGACCGAGGTCTTCATCAGCAGGCCGAGGACGATGATGGACGCGAACCATCCCACGCCGACCACGATGGTGATGCGGTCCAGGTTGCGCTCGGCCACCGCCGAACCGCCGCCGGTGGACATCGCGCCACCGCCGAACATGTCCGACAGGCCGCCGCCCTTCCCCTTGTGCAGCAGCACCAGCAGGATCATCAGAAGACTGAAGATGATCAGGGCAATCGAGAACCCGAGAACCACGACGGGACCAACTCTCTCGTATCTTCGGCGAAGGGGCCGGGCCGCGTACGGCGGTCCGGCCCCAAAGCCTACGTTGCTGCGGCGGCGTTAGCCTACTGCCTGCTCACGGTAGCGCACGATCTTGACGAACTCGTCGGCGTCCAGCGAGGCACCGCCGACCAGGCCGCCGTCGATGTCGGGCTTGGCCATCAGACCGGCCGCGCTCGACGACTTCACCGAACCGCCGTACAGCACCCGGACCTTGCCGGCCAGCTCGGCGTCGTACAGCTCGGCGATCCGCTTGCGGATGGCGGCGCAGACCTCCTGCGCGTCCTCCGGGGTGGCCACCTCGCCGGTGCCGATCGCCCAGACCGGCTCGTAGGCGACCACGATCGACTCGGCCTGGTGGGCCGGGACGTCGGCCAGGCCGCCGTCCAGCTGGGCCAGGGTGTACTCGACGTGGGTGCCGGCCTTGCGGATCTCCAGCGGCTCGCCGACGCACAGGATCGGGGTGACCCCGGCCCGGTAGGCGGCCTTCACCTTGGCGTTGACGATCTCCTCGTTCTCGCCGTGGTACTGGCGGCGCTCGGAGTGGCCGATCACCGCGTAGGTGCACTGGAGCTTGGCCAGCATCGGGCCGGAGACCTCGCCGGTGTAGGCCCCGCCGTCGTGCTGCGAGATGTCCTGCGAGCCGTACTTGATCTTCAGCTTGTCGCCGAAGACCAGGGTCTGCACCGAGCGCAGGTCGGTGAACGGCACCAGGACGGCGACCTCGACGGCCTCGTAGTCCTTGTCGGCCAGCGCGAAGGCCAGCTTCTGGGTGTGCTGGATGGCCTCAAGGTGGTTGAGGTTCATCTTCCAGTTGCCCGCCATCAGCGGGAGACGGTCGGTCATGTGTGTCAGTCCTCCAGTGCGGCGAGACCGGGGAGGGTCTTGCCCTCCAGGTACTCGAGGCTGGCGCCGCCGCCGGTCGAAATGTGTCCAAAGGCGTTCTCGTCGAAGCCCAGGATGCGGACGGCCGCGGCGGAGTCGCCGCCGCCGACCACGGTGAACGCGTCGCTGTCGAGCAGGGCCTGCGCGACGGCCTTGGTGCCGTTCGCGTAGTCCGGGTGCTCGAAGACGCCCATCGGGCCGTTCCAGAACACCGTGCCCGCGTCGGCCAGCTTGGCCGCGTACAGCTCGCGGGTCTTCGGGCCGATGTCCAGGCCCTCCTGGTCGGCCGGGATGGCGTCGGCGTCGACGGTCGTCGGGTTCGCCGGGGCCTTGGTCTTGAGGTCCGGGAACTCGGCGGAGACCAGGACGTCCGTCGGCAGCACGAACTCGACGCCCCGCTGCTCGGCCCGGGCCAGGTACTCCAGGCAGACCGGGATCTGGTCCGCCTGCAGCAGCGAGATGCCGACCTCGTGGCCCTTGGCCTTGAGGAAGGTGTACGCCATGCCGCCGCCGATCAGGATCCGGTCGGCCTTCTCCAGCAGGTTGTCGATCACGCCGAGCTTGTCGGAGACCTTGGCGCCCCCGAGCACGACGACGTACGGGCGGGCGACGTCCTCGGTGAGCTTCTTCAGCACGCCGACCTCGGTGGCGATCAGGTCGCCGGCGGCGTGCGGCAGCAGCGCCGGCAGGTCGAACACCGAGGCGTGCTTGCGGTGCACGGCGCCGAAGCCGTCGCCCACGTACAGGTCGGCCAGCGCGGCCAGCTGCTCGGCGAAGGCCTTGCGCTCGGCGTCGTCCTTGCTGGTCTCGCCCGCGTTGAAGCGCAGGTTCTCCAGCAGCGCGACCTCGCCGTTCGCCAGCGCGGCGGCGGTGGCGGTGGCGCTGTCGCCGACGGTGTCGGTGGCGAAGGCGACGTCCTTGCCGAGGATCTCGCCGAGGCGCTCGGCCACCGGGGCGAGCGAGAACCGCGACTCCGGCTCGCCCTTGGGGCGGCCGAGGTGCGAGGCGACGACGACCTTCGCACCGGCCGCGGCCAGCTTGGCGATGGTCGGCGCGACGGCGCGGATGCGGCCGTCGTCGGTGATCGTGGCGCCGTCCAGCGGCACGTTCAGGTCGGCGCGCACGAAGACGCGCTTGCCTTCGACACCGGCTTCGATGAGCTCTTCGATGGTCTTCACGGGGATTCGGTTTCTCCTGGGGAGATGGTTGATGCGCAGAGGCGGCACGGCGCAGGGGCCGCCTGAGAAGTCCTTGAGCGCGGAACGAGGGCCCGGTCGGCACCGTACGCCGTCCGGGCCCTCGCCCCTACATCACGTCAGCTCCCGCAACGTCAGAGCTGCCCGCCGACGAGGGCGACCAGGTCGACGACGCGGTTCGAGTAGCCCCACTCGTTGTCGTACCAGCCGAGCACCTTGACCTGGTTGCCCTGGACCATGGTGAGCTGGCTGTCGAAGATGCACGAGGCCGGGTCGTTCACGATGTCCGAGGAGACGATCGGGTCCTCGGTGTAGGCCAGGATGCCCTTGAGCGGGCCCTCCTGCGCGGCCTTCTGGAAGGCGGCGTTGACCTCGTCCTTGGTGACCTCGCGCTCCAGGGTGACGACCAGGTCGGTGATGGAGCCGGTCGGGACCGGGACGCGCAGCGAGGTGCCGTCCAGCTTGCCCTTCAGCTCCGGCAGGACCAGGGCGGTCGCCTTGGCGGCGCCGGTCGAGGTCGGGATGATGTTCTGCGAGGCCGCACGAGCACGGCGCAGGTCCTTGTGCGGGAAGTCCAGGGTCACCTGGTCGTTGGTGAACGCGTGGACGGTGGTCATCAGACCCTTGACGATGCCGAAGCTCTCGTTCAGCACCTTCGCCATCGGCGCCACACAGTTGGTGGTGCAGGAGGCGTTGGAGATGATGTGGTGGTTGGCGGCGTCGTACTTCTCGTCGTTGACACCCAGGACGATGGTGACGTCCTCGTCGGTGGCGGGCGCCGAGATGATGACCTTCTTCGCGCCGGCGGCGAGGTGCTTCTTCGCGGCCTCGGCCTTGGTGAAGATGCCGGTGGACTCGACGACGATGTCGGCGCCCAGGGCGGCCCACGGAAGGTTCGCGGGGTCACGCTCGGCGGTCACCTTGAAGGTGTGGCCGTCGACGGTGATGCTGTCCTCGGTGTGCGAGACCTCGGCCTGGAGGGTACCCAGGGTGGTGTCGTACTTGAGCAGGTGAGCCAGGGTCTTCGTGTCGGTGAGGTCGTTGACACCGACGATCTCGATGTCCGCGCCCTGGGCCTTGACCGCGCGGAAGAAGTTGCGGCCGATGCGGCCGAAGCCGTTGATGCCTACCCGGATCGTCACGAACCGATCTCCTCGTTAGGTACGCCGGGCGCGAGGCCCGGCGGGATGAGATTTGGGAAGTCCCCGACCGCCTATGACCCTACCCCTCCGGGGCCTGGGACGGCACATCGCGCCGCCTGGTGAGACCGGGCGTGGCGTGCCCCAAACCCCATTTCAGGCCGTCCGGCCCAGGCCTGCCGGGCAGTTGGCCCCAGGTCAGTGGTCTCTACCAATTCGGGAGTGTCGCGGCTGTCCGGAAACGACCGCGGCCGGCGCCCGGAAGTCCGGGCACCGGCCTGTCGTGATCACGGAGCGTGAGCGTGGGCGTCAGCTCATCGCCATCTCGGTCAGTTCATCGCCATCTCGTCGGTGAGGCTGGCCTCGGTGCTCGGCAGGCCGAGCTCGGAGGCCCGCTTGTCGGCCATCGCCAGCAGGCGGCGGATCCGCCCGGCCACCGCGTCCTTGGTCAGCGGCGGGTCGGCGAGCGCGCCCAGCTCCTCCAGCGAGGCCTGCTTGTGCTGCATCCGCAGCTGGCCGGCCGCGGCCAGGTGCTCGGGCACCTCGTCGCCGAGGATCTCCAGCGCGCGGGCCACCCGGGCGCCGGCCGCCACCGCGGCGCGGGCCGAGCGGCGCAGGTTGGCGTCGTCGAAGTTGGCCAGCCGGTTGGCGGTGGCGCGCACCTCGCGCCGCATCCGGCGCTCCTCCCAGGCGAGCACCGACTCGTGCGCGCCGAGCCGGGTCAGCAGGGCGCCGATCGCGTCGCCGTCGCGGATCACCACCCGGTCGACGCCGCGCACCTCGCGGGCCTTGGCCGGGATGCCGAGCCGGCGGGCGGCGCCGACCAGGGCGAGGGCGGCCTCCGAGCCGGGGCAGGTGATCTCCAGCGAGGAGGAGCGGCCCGGCTCGGTGAGCGAGCCGTGCGCCAGGAAGGCCCCGCGCCAGGCCGCCTCGGCATCGCAGGTGGCCCCGGAGACGACCGCCGGGGGCAGGCCCCGGATCGGACGGCCGCGGCCGTCCACGAGCCCGGTCTGGCGCGCCAGCAGCTCGCCGTCCTTGACCACCCGGACCACGAAGCGGCTGCCCCGGCGCAGTCCGCCGGGGGCCATCACCACCAGGTCCGAGGAGTGCCCGAAGATCTCCAGCAGGTCCTTGCGCAGCCGCCGTGCCGCCGCTCCGGTGTCCAGCTCCGCCTCGATCACGATGCGGCCGCTCACGATGTGCAGCCCGCCCGCGAACCGCAGGATCGCCGACACCTCCGCCTTGCGACAGCAGGCCCGGGTGACCGGGAGCCGGCTGATCTCGTCCTTCACCGCTGGAGTCATCGCCATGGCCCGATCCTTCCATGTGTCCGGAAAATCCGGTCGTACGCTGCCGCCAACAGCTCGGGGTCGTGTCGCGGCGTCCCGTCGGCGCGGGCCACCGAGCCGAGCACCAGAGCCGCTCCCATCCGTTCGGCGGCCTTCTCCAGTCCGTCCAGGTCGGCCTGGCCGAAGGCCCCGCCGGTGACGGCGCGCTCGTCCACCAGGATCGCATCCACGGCGAGGTCCGGAGCGTGGTCGGCGATGACCTCCAGGTGGCGCTGCGGCGTGAAGCCCTCGGTCTCCCCCGGCTGGGGGGCCAGGTTCAGGGTGAGCAGGCGGCGGGCGCGGGTCTCGGTGAGCGCCGCGGCCAGCTCGGGCACCAGCAGGTGCGGCAGCACGCTGGTGAACCAGGAGCCGGGGCCGAGCACCACCCAGTCCGCCTCCCGGACGGCGGTGACCGCCTCCGGGACGGCGGGCGGCTCGTCCGGCAGCAGCCGGATCGACTGCACGGTGCCCGGGGTCACCGCGACGTCGGCCTGGCCGCGCACGGCCGTGACCTCGCCGGGGCGCGCCGGGTCGTGGCCGCGGACGGTCGCCTCGATGTCCAGCGGCACCGCCGACATCGGCAGCACCCGGCCCTGCACGTTGAGCAGCCGGCCGACCCAGTCCAGGGCCGCCACCGGGTCGCCCAGCTTCTCCCAGAGCGCGACGATCAGCAGGTTGCCCACCGCGTGGCCGCCGAGCTCGCCGTTGCCGGTGAAGCGCTGCTGGATCACCTCGGACCAGGTGCGGCCCCAGTCGTCGTCCCCGCACAGCGCGGCCAGCGCCTTGCGCAGGTCGCCCGGGGGCAGCACGCCCAGCTCCTCGCGCAGCCGGCCGCTGGAGCCGCCGTCGTCGGCGACGGTGACCACGGCGGTGAGGTCGCTGGTGAGCCGGCGCAGCGCCGACAGCGAGGCCGACAGGCCCTGCCCGCCGCCGAGCGCGGTGATCCTCGGGGCCGGATTGGCGCGGGCGGGACTGCTGCGCGGACGGCCCGGCGCCGTGGGCCGGGCCGGGCTGCCCGCCCGGTCACCGGTCCTGCTCTGCGGCTGTCGCCCGGGCACGTATCCCGCCACACTCACCTCGCGTTCCTCGGCCCGCCGACCGCTCCGCCGGCGGGCCCGGCAGGGAGGCGGCGGTTACTCCCGTCCCATGTCACGGTGGACGAGCACCGTCTCGACTCCGTCGGCGATGAGACGCTTGGTCAGACGCTCGGACATGGCGACGCTGCGGTGCTTGCCACCGGTGCAGCCTACGGCAAGCGTCATGTAGCGCTTCCCCTCGCGGCGGTATCCCTCGGTGATGATGCGCAGGAGCTGGGCGTAACCGTCCAGGAACTCGTTGGCTCCGGGCTGCTGGAAGACGTAGTCGGCGACGTCCGCGTCGGTGCCGGTGCGGGCCCGCAGTTCGGGCACCCAGTGCGGGTTGGGCAGGAAGCGGCAGTCCACCACGAGGTCGGCGTCGACCGGCAGGCCGTACTTGAATCCGAAGGACATCACGGTGGCGCGCAGCTCGGGCTCGTCGTGGTCGGCGAACTGGGCGTCCAGCTTGGCGCGCAGCTGGTGCACGTTGAGGTTGGAGGTGTCGATCACCAGGTCGGCCTCGCCGCGCAGGTCGCGCAGCAGGTCGCGCTCCTGGGCGATGCCGTCCACGATCCGGCCGTCGGCCTGCAGCGGGTGCGGGCGGCGGACGCTCTCGAAGCGGCGCACCAGCGCCTCGTCGGAGGAGTCCAGGAAGACGACCCGGAGCCGGACCCCGCGCTTCTCCAGCTCGTCCAGCGAGGTGAGCAGGTCGTCGAAGAACTGCCGGCCGCGGACGTCCACGACCACGCCGATCCTGGCGACGTTGCCCTGGGAGCGCGCGCCCAGGTCGACCATGGTCGGAATCAGGGCCGGCGGCAGGTTGTCCACCACGAACCAGCCGAGGTCCTCCAGGCACTTGGCCGCGGTGGAGCGGCCGGCTCCGGACATCCCGGAGATGATCACCAGCTCCGGCGCGTTCTCGGCCACGTCTGACACGGTCACTTCGGTTCCCCGCTCTCGGTCTTTCTGCTGGGGAGAACGCGTACGGCTCGGCCGCCCTTCCCCGGCCCGGGCAGGCGGGCGGGGCCGGGGCACACCGGCTGACGGGCGGCGTCGGCCGTCATGGCGTCTCCTGGGATGGTGCGGTCTGGGGTGCTGCTGCCACCGGCTCGGCGGCCTGCTCGGCCCCGTCCTCGATGATCTCGCCGGTCGCGGTGTTGACCGCGGGTGCGACGGGTGTACGGGACGACAACGCCTCCGCAACAGTCTGCGCGGTGCGGCGTCCGATGCCGGGTACCTCGCAGAGCTCGTCCACGGTGGCGGCCCGGAGCTTCTTCAGCGAGCCGAAGTGCTTGAGCAGCGCCCGGCGGCGAGTCTCGCCGAGGCCCGGGACGGAGTCCAGTTCCCCGGCGGTGAGTCGCTTGGAACGCTTGTTGCGCTGATAGCTGATCGCGAAGCGGTGCGCCTCGTCGCGGACCCGCTGGAGCAGGTAGAGGCCCTCGCTGGAGCGGGGCAGCACCACCGGGTCGTCCTCGCCGGGCAGCCAGACCTCCTCCAGGCGCTTGGCCAGGCCGCACAGCGCGACGTCGTCGATGCCGAGCTCGTCCAGGGCGCGCTTGGCGGCGGCGACCTGCGGCTGCCCGCCGTCGACGACCAGCAGCTGCGGCGGGTAGGCGAAGCGCTTGGGGCGGCCGTCCTCGTCCCGGGTGCCGCCGGTGCCGGTGTCCGGGTCGGTGCCGCCGCCCGGGTCGGTGCCGGTGTCGTCCTCCTCCGGGACGGCCCACTCGCCGGTCCGCTCGCGCTCCTGGAGGTAGCGGCGGAAGCGCCGGCCGATCACCTCGTGCATCGAGCGGACGTCGTCCTGGCCCTCGAAGCCCTTGATCTGGAAGCGCCGGTACTCGCTCTTGCGGGCCAGGCCGTCCTCGAAGACGACCATGGAGGCGACCACGTCCTCGCCCTGGAGGTGGGAGATGTCGTAGCACTCGATGCGCAGCGGGACGGAGTCCAGCTCCAGCGCGTCGGCGATCTCCTGGAGGGCGCGGCTTCGGGTGGTGAGGTCGGAGGCGCGCTTGGTCTTGTGCAGTGCCAGCGCCTGCTGGGCGTTGCGCTGCACGGTGGCCATCAGGTCCTTCTTGTCGCCGCGCTGGGGGACGCGCAGGTCGACCTGGCTGCCGCGCAGGCCGCTCAGCCACTCGCGGACCGGCTCCGCCGGGGCGGGCAGGGCGGGGACGAGCACCTCGCGGGGGACGGACTCGCCGCCGCCGTAGAGCTGCTGGAGGGCGTGCTCGACCAGGCCGGCGGTGTCGACGTCCTCGACCTTGTCGGTGACCCAGCCGCGCTGGCCGCGCACCCGGCCGCCGCGGACGTGGAAGATCTGCACGGCGGCTTCGAGCTCGTCCTCGGCGAGGGCCAGCAGGTCGGCGTCGGTGGCGTCGGCGAGCACGATGGCGTTCTTCTCCATCGCGCGCTTGAGGGCGCCGATGTCGTCCCGCAGCCGGGCCGCCTTCTCGTACTCCAGCTCCTCGGCGGCCTCCTGCATCTGTTCTTCCAGCCGGCGCAGGTAGTTGCCGGTGCGCCCGGCCATGAAGTCGCAGAAGTCCTCGGCCAGCGCGCGGTGTTCGTCCGCCGAGACCTTGCCGACGCAGGGCGCGGCGCACTTGCCGATGTAGCCGAGCAGGCAGGGCCGGCCGACCTGGCGGGCGCGCTTGAAGACGCCGTTGGAGCAGGTGCGGACGGGGAAGACGCGCAGCAGCAGGTCGACCGTCTCGCGGATCGCCCAGGCGTGCCCGTACGGGCCGAAGTAGCGCACGCCCTTCTTGTGCGCCCCGCGCATCACCTGGACCCGCGGGTACTCCTCGTCGAGGGTGACGGCGAGTTCCGGATAGCTCTTGTCGTCGCGGTACTTGACGTTGAACCGCGGGTCGAACTCCTTGATCCAGGAGTACTCCAGCTGGAGCGCCTCGACCTCGGTGCCGACCACGGTCCACTCCACCGAGGCGGCGGTGGTGACCATCGTCGCGGTGCGCGGGTGCAGACCGGCCAGGTCCTGGAAGTAGGACGACAGGCGCGGCCGCAGGCTCTTGGCCTTCCCGACGTAGATGACCCGGCCGTGGGCGTCGCGGAACCGGTAGACGCCGGGGGAGGTCGGGATCGCACCGGGCGCGGGGCGGTAGGTGCTCGGGTCAGCCATGGGTCCACCGTACCGAGTGGGGCCGGGGCCGCGGGGCGGAGATCGTCGGGGAGGACCGTGGTGGTCGGAAGGCGGTCAACTGGGTCAGCTCGGGGTCACCTTGAGGTTGCCGCCCTCGACCGTGACGGTGTAGGCGGGCAGCGGGGAGGGGGCCGGTCCGTCCTGCACGGAGCCGTCGGCGATGGCGAAGCGGCTGCCGTGGCAGGGGCACTGGATCTGGTTGTTCTTCACCTGGTCCACGAGGCAGCCGGCGTGGGTGCACCGGGCGTTGAACGCCTTGTACTGGCCGGCGGTGGGCTGGGTCACCACGATCTTCTGCTCGCGGTAGACCTTGCCGCCGCCCTCCGGCACGGCCGAGGCCGGGCCGAGGTCGACCGGGCCCTTGGGGGCGCTGTTGCCGGAGGAGGCGGAGGAGCTGCACCCGGTGACCGCCACGGTGCCGCCGGCCGCCAGGACGGCCGCGGCCCCGCAGAGCAGGGTGCGGCGGGAGGCGGTGGGGCTGGTCTCGGGGGCCTCGGACATCGGTGTGCTCCTACGGTTGCTGCTGCGGCGAGGGACCACGGAATTCTATGCCGCGCCACCCCGCCGCTCCCGGGCCGCCCGGCGTGCGGCGGCGGGGAGCGGCGGGGTGGCCGGACGGGACTACTTCTTCGCGGCGGCCGCGCGCTTGCGCGGCGCCCTCTTCGCCGGGGCGGCGACCGGGGCGTCCGTGAAGTCGGCCGGCAGGATGTCCCGCAGGAACTTGCCGGTGTGGCTCTCCGGGACGGCGGCGATCTGCTCCGGGGTGCCCTCGGCGACCACCGTGCCGCCGCCGGAGCCGCCCTCGGGGCCCATGTCGACGACCCAGTCGGCGGTCTTGATCACATCGAGGTTGTGCTCGATGACGATCACCGTGTTGCCCTTGTCCACCAGCCCGCTGAGCACCTTGATCAGCTTGCTGATGTCCTCGAAGTGCAGGCCGGTGGTGGGCTCGTCCAGCACGTAGACCGTCCGCCCGGTGGAGCGCTTCTGGAGCTCCGAGGCGAGCTTGACGCGCTGCGCCTCACCGCCGGAGAGGGTGGGCGCGGACTGGCCGAGCCGGACGTAGCCGAGGCCGACGTCGTTGAGCGTGCGCAGGTGCCGGGCGATCGCCGGGACGGCCTCGAAGAAGTCCAGGGCCTCCTCGATCGGCATGTCCAGCACCTCGGCGATGGACCTGCCCTTGTAGTGGACCTCCAGCGTCTCCCGGTTGTACCGGGCGCCGTGGCAGACCTCGCACGGCACGTAGACGTCCGGCAGGAAGTTCATCTCGATCTTGATGGTGCCGTCGCCCGAGCAGTTCTCGCAGCGGCCGCCCTTGACGTTGAAGGAGAACCGGCCGGGCAGGTAGCCGCGGACCTTGGCCTCCTGCGTCTCCGCGAAGAGCCGGCGGACGTGGTCGAACACGCCGGTGTAGGTGGCCGGGTTGGAGCGCGGGGTGCGGCCGATCGGCGACTGGTCGACGTGCACCACCTTGTCCACCTGGTCGGTGCCGGTGATCCGGGTGTGCCGGCCGGGCACGCTGCGGGCGCCGTTCAGCTCCCGCGCGAGGTGGGTGTACAGGATGTCGTTGACCAGCGTCGACTTGCCGGAGCCGGAGACGCCGGTGATCGCGGTGAAGGTGCCCAGCGGGAAGCCGACCGTGACGTCCTTGAGGTTGTGCTCGCGGGCGCCGTGGACGGTCAGCTGGCGCTTCTTGTCCCGCTCGCGGCGGGAGGCCGGGATCGGGATGGACCGCTTGCCGGAGAGGTACTGGCCGGTCAGCGACTCCTTGTTGGTGAGCAGCTGCTTCAGCGAGCCGGAGTGCACCACCTTGCCGCCGTGCTCGCCGGCGCCCGGGCCGATGTCGACCACCCAGTCCGCGGTCTTGATGGTGTCCTCGTCGTGCTCGACGACGATCAGGGTGTTGCCGATGTCGCGCAGCCGCACCAGCGTCTCGATCAGCCGGTGGTTGTCCCGCTGGTGCAGGCCGATGGACGGCTCGTCCAGCACGTACAGCACGCCGACCAGGCCGGAGCCGATCTGGGTGGCCAGCCGGATGCGCTGGGCCTCGCCGCCGGACAGGGTGCCGGCCGCGCGGTCGAGCGAGAGGTAGTCCAGGCCGACGTCGACCAGGAAGCGCAGCCGCTCGTTGACCTCCTTGAGGACCCGCTCGGCGATCTGCTTGTCCCGGGCGTTCAGCTTCATCGCGCCCAGGAACTCGGAGCAGTCGCTGATCGACATCGAGGAGACATCGGCGATCGACCTGCCCTCGACGGTGACCGCGAGCACCACCGGCTTGAGCCGGGTTCCCTGGCAGGTCGGGCAGGGCACCTCGCGCATGTAGCCCTCGAAGCGCTCGCGGCTGCTGTCGCTCTCCGCCTCGGTGTGCCGGCGCTGGATGAACGGGATCGCGCCCTCGAAGCCGGTGCTGTACGAGCGCTCCCGGCCGAAGCGGTTGCGGTAGCGGACCTCCACCTGGTGCTTGTGCCCGTACAGCAGCGCCTTCCTGGCCCGGGCGGGCAGCCCGGCCCAGGGGATGTCGGTGCGGAAGCCGAGCTCCCCGGCGAGCGCGTCGATCAGGCGCTGGAAGTACTCCTTGGCGTGCCCGGCCGACCACGGGTGGATCGCGCCCTCGTCCAGCGAGCGCTCGACGTCGGGCACGACCAGCTCCGGGTCGACCTCCATCCGGTTGCCCAGGCCCGAGCAGTCCGGGCAGGCGCCGAACGGCGAGTTGAAGGAGAACGAGCGCGGCTCCAGCTCCTCGAACGACACGTCGTCGTACGGGCAGTAGAGGTGCTCGGAGTACATCCGCTCGCGCTCCGGGTCGTCCTCGGGGAGGTCGACGAAGTCGAGCACGACCATGCCGCCGGACAGGCGCAGGGCCGTCTCCACCGAGTCGGTGAGCCGCCGCTTGGCGCTGTCCTTGACGGTCAGGCGGTCGATCACCACCTCGATGGTGTGCTTCTCCTGCTTCTTGAGCTTCGGCGGCTCGGCGAGCTGGATCGTCCCGCCGTCGACGCGGGCGCGGGAGTAGCCCTTGGACTGGAGGTCGGCGAAGAGGTCGACGAACTCGCCCTTGCGCTCGCGCACCACCGGGCTCAGCACCTGGAAGCGGGTGCCCTCGGCGAGCTCCAGCACCTTGTCCACGATCGCCTGCGGCGACTGCTTGGCGATCGGCCGGCCGCAGTGCGGACAGTGCGGCTTGCCGATCCGGGCGAACAGCAGGCGCAGGTAGTCGTAGACCTCGGTGATGGTGCCGACGGTCGAACGGGGGTTGCGGTTGGTGGACTTCTGGTCGATCGAGACGGCCGGGGAGAGGCCCTCGATGAAGTCCACGTCGGGCTTGTCCATCTGCCCGAGGAACTGGCGGGCGTAGGAGGACAGCGACTCGACGTAGCGGCGCTGGCCCTCGGCGAAGATCGTGTCGAAGGCGAGCGAGGACTTGCCGGAGCCGGAGAGGCCCGTGAAGACGATGAGGGAGTCGCGGGGCAGGTCGAGCGAGACGTTCTTGAGGTTGTGCTCGCGAGCACCGCGGACGATGAGGCGGTCGGCCACTGCTTCTGGCGCCTTTCTCCGGGGCGAGAGGGCTTGCGGTGAGTATCTGTACTTCTTCCAGGATGCGGCAGCCAGCCTATAGCTCAGACGTTCGAATATCGACTCTGTCCAGCGGAGACCACCCGAACGAGTGAGGGCCACCCCGGGGCCGTCCGTACCCGCACGGCGCGCATAGCCGAAAACCCCCTGCTCAGAGCCCGGATCCGGCGGTAGCGTCACCTGGTCAACGAGCGAAGCCCCCGCGGGCAACGCACCCTCTCGTCACAGAAGGCGGATTCGATGACCGACCCACAGCCGACCGACCCGCACACCGCCGCCGCGGCCGCCGCCCGGCACCTGGCCGGGGTCGAGGAGAGCACCCGGCACCTGCTGCACACCGCGGCCGAGCTGAAGCCCGAGGCCCTCGCCGAGCCCTCCGCGCTGCCCGGCTGGACCCGCGGCCACGTGCTGGCCCACCTCGCCCGCAACGCCGACTCCCTGGTCAACCTGCTGACCGGCGCCCGCACCGGCACCGACGTCCCCCAGTACGCCAGCAACGAGGCCCGCGACCAGGAGATCGAGCGCGACGCGCCGCGCCCGCTGGAGGTCCAGCTCGCCGACCTGCGGGAGTCCCACGAGCGCTTCCTGGCCGCCGCCGCGCTGATGGACCCCGAGGCCTGGGCCGTCGGGGTCAGGCACCGCTCCGGCTACGTCTTCCCGGCCTTCGACATCCCGGGCAAGCGCGTGGTGGAGCTGGAGTTCCACCACGTCGACCTGGACGGCGGCTACACCCCGGCGCACTGGCCGCAGGAGTTCGCGGTCACCCGGTTCCGCGGGCTCGCCGAGGGGCTGGCCGGGGAGGCCGGCCTGCCCGCCGTGGAGCTGGTCGCCGACGACACCGAGGACCGCGCCGTGATCGGCACCGGCACCCCGGCCCTGACCGTCGAGGGCCCGGTCCGCGCGCTGACCGCGTGGCTCTCCGGCCGTTCCGCCGGCGACGGCCTGCGCCACACCCCCGGCACCACCCTCCCCCGGCTTCCCCCGATGGGCTGACGGCGCGAGGATGATCCCAGGATCCACTGGAGAGGGAGCGAACGGATGACGTACCACGGAGCGGTCAAGGTCGGCGGAGCGCCGGACGTGCGGGAGCTGGCCCACCTGATCATCACCAAGGTCGCCGTCGGCCCGTACGACAACAACGCCTACCTGCTGCGCTGCCGGGCCACCGACGAACAGCTCCTGATCGACGCGGCCGCCGACGCGCCGGTGCTGCTGGAGACCGTCGGGGACGACCTCGAAACGGTGGTCACCACCCACCGGCACCACGACCACTGGGGCGCGCTGGCCGAGGTGGTCGCCACCACCGGCGCCCGGACGGCCGCCGGCGAGCACGACGCCGAGGGCATCGACGTCCCCACCGAGCTGCTGCTCGCGGACGGTGCCGGGCTGCGGGTCGGCGAGGTCGAGCTCACCGTCCGCCACCTGGTCGGCCACACCCCCGGCGCGATCGTGCTGGTCTACGACGACCCCCAGGGCCACCCGCACGTCTTCACCGGCGACTGCCTCTTCCCCGGCGGCGTGGGCAACACCTGGGGCGACCCGGAGGCCTTCCGGACGCTCTACCGCGACGTCACCGAGAAGATCTTCGACGTCCTCCCCGACGAGTCCTGGGTCTACCCCGGCCACGGCAACGACACCACCCTGGGGGCCGAGCGCCCGCACCTCGACGAGTGGCGCGAGCGCGGCTGGTAGCCCCGCCCCGCCCCCGCCGAACGGCCGAGGCC